>JBKOXY010000254.1:0-8694 GCA_046725125.1 Pseudomonadota bacterium
CGCCAGAGTCTTCCACGTCAGCAAGACGGTGAAGCCGTGAAGCAGCAGGCCGAAGGCTTCCATCGCGACCAGCGTCCCGATTCCGAAGTTCGCACACCTTCGCGCAACCCTCTGATGCGAACTTCGGAATCAAAGGGACGCTAGCTACGCTATGATTCTAGTGCCCCCCTTGAACCCGAAGTTCGCAACCGCCCTTGCAGCACGATCTGCGCGGACTTCGGGTTCGGGGCACCAGCCTAGTAGCCGAAGGCCGCTTCGAGCGGGCCTTTCGGCATGATGACGTCGAACGCAACGTCGAAGGTGACGAACATGATGATTGCGAATAGGAACGCGGTGAGCACCGACTTCCACAGCGCAATGCGCCCAATGATCCGCATGAAGCCCGCGATCAGGAGAAAACTTGCGACGTAGAGCCCGAGCCACTGCGTGAATAGGCAAAACAGCAGCGTGGGGATGAAGACTTGCATCACCCGGCGGACCTGGTCGCGGGTGAGGAATGTCTGCGCGGCGCCCGCGCCCGTCAGCAGCGAAGTGATGAGACCGTAGAGACTGGCGGCGGCAAGGATGAGGCCAAGGTAGAACGGGAAGTAGCCGGCCTGCGGGCCGTCGGGCGCCCATGCGATCCCGGTGCGCCAGTTGTCGAAGCAAAGGAGCGCCGCCAACGCGAGCAGCAGCAGCGAAACGACGATATTGACGGTACGGGTGCTGACGACCGACGGCGAATTATCCGACGGCGCGGTCGGGTCTTCGACAACGATTTCAGTTTCGGGTGTGGCCATTGGTCTGTTTGCAGCATTCCTGCGCGCCCCGGTCGTTCATCCGCGAAACGGATGATCCGGCAAGCCGCCGCTCCCGCTCCCAGTTGCGGCGGTGGAGGATGCTGGATGCCTCACTCTCGCGGGGGATGATAGTGCGCGCTAGTTTGCGACAAATCCCGCCTCGGTCATCAGATTTTTATTCAGCGCATCGTCCTCTTCCAGGAACTTTAACATGTCGTTGCCGGTGAGGAAGATCGGCTTGAGCGCTTGTTTCTCCATGTAGTCCTTGTATTCAGCGGTCTGCGTCAACTTTTTGAACAGATCGACGTAGAACGCAGTCTGCTCCGGCGTCACTTTGCCGGGGAGGAACATGGCGCGCAGCATCAAGTATTGGACGTCGAGACCCTCTTGCTTGCAGGTGGGAATGTCGTTCCACGACATGTCGCTGGTGATCTTGGCCTTGTATTCGATCCGCTCCTTGTCGAATACGCACAGCGGCCGAACCTGACCCGCACGCCAGACTTCGAGGTTCTCCGACGGATTGTTGACGTTGGAGGCGGTGTGATTGCCGACGAGCTGCGTCGCGGCCTCACCGCCCGACTTGTAGGGCAGATAGGCGAATTTCGCGCCGGTCTTCTTCTCCAAGAACACGGTGAGGACGTGGTCCTCGCGCCTCGAGCCCGTGCCGCCCATCTTGAGCGGCGGTGTGGCGGTCTTGGCAGCGTCGGTGAACTCTTTCACGGTCTTGTATGGCAGTTGCGTATTCACCCACAGCACAAATTCATCGAGCGCGATGACGGAAACCGGGGTGAGGTCGCGCCAGTTGAATGGAATCTTGGCGGAGAGCGGCAGCATGTAGATGAGCGAGTAGGCGATGAGGACCTTGTTGGGGTCGCCTTCATTCGACTTCATGTAGATGAGCGCCTCGGCCCCCGAGGCACCGCCCTTGAGCGAGACGACCATCGGCTGCTTCATCAGATTGTTCTTCTGAATCGCGGCCTGCATCATCCGCGCCATCTGGTCGGACGCTCCGCCGGCGCCGGCGGCAACGACGATTTCCACCGGCTTGTTCGGTTCCCACGCGAGAGCCGCTGGCGTCGCCAGCACGATCGTCAGTGCCGCGCCAGCGCCCATGCAAATAGTCTTGATCATCCTGTCCTCCCTGAATTGCACGCACGCAGGGTCAAAGACCCGCCGCAGCGCTTCTTGTCTGTTGGTCGGGCATTTTGCCGCTTTGCGCCCGTGGTTCAAGGGCGTTGGCGGCCGTTGAGCGGGCCGCGACCCTTCGCCGCTCGCTCTTGCCTCGCGCGATTTCGCCCCGGGACCCTCACCTGAAGCAATATATTACTCGGGGTGGATGCCAGCCTTGACTGCGACGCCTCGCCACTTCTCGATGTCGCCACGGATGCGTTCGGTAAGCGCTTCGGGCGGGCCGGGTTCCGCCGCCATGCCTTGCGCAACGAGCGCCTCGGTCCCCTCGGTGGACTTGAGGATGTCATTCACCTCGCGATTGAGCCGCGCGATGATCGTCGGCGGGGTGGCGGACGGCATGACGAATGAAACCCACAAGGCGGCTTCGTAACCGGCGAGGCCGGCTTCCGCCACGGTCGGCAACTCCGGCAGCGCAGCGACGCGCGCGTTGCCGCTGGTCGCGAGCGCGCGCAACTGCCCGGCGCGGATATTGGGAAGCGAGGGAGCGATGGTCGCAAACTGCATGTCCAGCCGGCCCGTGATCATGTCGGTCATGGATTGCGACGAGCTCTTGTAGGGGACGTGAACGATGTTTACGCCCGCCATGCTCGCAAACAGTGCGGTGGCGAGATGCGCAAGACTGGCAACGCCGGCCGAGCCGTAGTTGAGCGTTCCAGGCTTCGCCTTGGCGAGCGCAATCAGCTCGGCGAGATTGCGCGCGGGCAAGGCCGGCTGGAGCACGAGCACGTAGGGCTGGCTGCCAATCATAGCCACCGGCGCGAAATCCTTGATCGGATCGTACGGCAGGTTGGCGCTCAGACTCGCAGCGACCGCGTGCGTGCTCGCGGTGGCAATGCCGATCGTGTAGCCGTCGGGCGCGGCCTTGGCGACCGCATCGGCGCCGATATTGCCGCTCGCGCCCGCGCGGTTCTCGATCACGATCTGCTGGCCGAGCCGATGGCTCAGTTTCCGCGCCACGATGCGCGCAATGATGTCCGTGCTGCTGCCGGCCGGGAAGGGCACGACCAAGCGGATCGGTCGCTCCGGCCATCCCTCGTCGCCGGTCTGGGCAACGGCGGAGGCAGCGACCACCGCCGATGCCAACGCGATCGATAGCAGCCGAATCATCCACAAACCTCGTCTACGCGGGCGCTGCGGCGGAGCACGCGCGCCCAGTGTTGCGTGCGATGCTTCGATGTCCGCGCGCCCAGGTCAAGGGTCTCGCCATGGACGCTGCAGCCGATTCGGGCGAGAGTACCAGCAAGCCTACGGAGCCGACGTGCTGGAGCGAGGTCATACCCATGCAACGGATCGTCATTTTCCTGTTCGGTCTTCTCCTCGGTGGCGGGCTGATGGCGTCGGTCCCGCCCGGCAAAGCGCACGACGACCTCACCGGCGGCTTGGCCAGCCCGGAAAACCACCCGCTCTTGCTCCACATGACCACGGGGGATTCTTGGCGCGGTGCTACCGGGCTCGAGTTTGCGCGCGCCATGATGAAGATCGGCCATCCCGTGGCCGTGTTTCTCAACCTCGACGCGGTCAGGCTCGCGCTCCGCACCGGCGAGCAGGAGAAGAAGGCCTCGATGCCGCAGGTCCCGCGCGAAATCATCGCCGACTTGATCCGCGGCGGCGCCATCGTGCTGATTTGCCAACCGTGTCTCTCGGAATTGGGCGTCAAGCTCGACGACATCGTGCCGGGCGTGCAGCTCGGCTCGCCGGGCTATCTTGAGAATTTCGTCTTCGCCGACAATGTGCGCACGTTGACATGGTAGCGGCATCGGGCCGGGAGGCGTCCCTCCCCCAACCGCGGTCGCAGTTATCTCCCCGGCTGCGTCCACCTGTACTTTGACAATGCTCAAAAAATTGCGTTCCTTGGGGGATCAGAAAAGCGTCAATGATGCAGGAGGAGCCCAATGAGTAAGTTTGCCCCTATTTTGGCCGCAGCCGTTGCGCTTGGCACCTTCCCGGCCATGAGCCATGCCCAAACGGTGCTCAAAGCGTCGCACCAATTCCCGGGCGGCAAGGGCGACGCCCGCGACGAAATGGTCCAGATCATTGCGCGCGAAGCCAAAGCCGCCAACGTCGGCCTCGAAATCCAGGTCTATCCCGGCGCGTCGTTGTTCAAGCCCAATGACCAATGGAATGCAATGGTCAACGGCCAACTCGACATATCGTCTTTCCCGCTCGACTACGCGAGCGGAAAAATCGGCGCGTTCAGCGCCACGCTGATGCCGGCGCTGGTGCGCAGTCACGACCGGGCAGCGCGGCTCAATGACTCGCCGTTCATGAAAGAGATCAAGGCGAAGATCGAGAAGGCCGGCGTCATTGTGTTGGCCGATGCCTGGCTCGCCGGCGCGGTCGCTTCCAAGAGGGGCTGCATTCGCAAGCCCGACGATATCAAAGGCCTGAAGGTCCGTTCGGCCGGCCCGACCTTCGCCGCCATGTGGCAGCAGGCAGGCGCTTCGATTGTCTCGGTTCCAAGCAACGAGGTGTATAACGCGCTGCAGACCGGAGTGGCCGATGCCACCGATACCAGCACCGGAAGCTTCGTGTCATTCCGAATCTATGAACAAGTGAAGTGCATCACTGCGCCCGGCGAGAATGCATTGTGGTTCATGTATGAGCCGGTGCTGATGTCGAAGAGAAGCTTCAACAGGCTCAACAAGGAGCAGCAGGACACGCTGATCAAGGCAGGAAAGAAGGCGGAGGACTATTTCAATAAGGCGACCAAAGGCCTCGACGACGAAATGGTCGCTACCTTCAAGAAGAACAACGTCGAGGTGGTCACCCTGACGCCAGCGGAATACGACGCCTGGGTCAAGATTGCTCAGGACAGCTCCTACAAGCAGTTCGCCGCCGAGGTCCCCGACGGAAAGAAACTGATCGACGAAGCGCTCGCGGTCAAATAGGGGCTAGCGGATCGCAACCGACCGGCGGCCCACCCGCCGGTCGTCGTCTGACCGCGGACAAGGGGGCGATACATGGATCGATTTGTCCGTGGCATTACGCTGCTCTCGCAGATTTGCGGCGTGTTCGCCGCGGGTTTGCTCGCCGCCAGCGTGGGGATCGTCTGCGAGATGGTATTCATCCGTTACGTGCTTAACGAGAACACGATCTGGCAGACCGACTTCGTCACCTTCAGCATCGTTGCGGCAACCTTTATCGGCAGTCCCTACCTGCTGCTCAATCGCGGCCACGTCAACGTGGACGTGCTGCCGCTCTATCTCGGCCAGGAGGGTCGCTATCGCCTCGCGCTCGCTTCTATGCTGATGTCATTTGCGTTCTGCGCCGTCATGACGGTGCTGACGTCTCAATTCTGGTATGAAGCCTGGGAGAACAATTGGCGCTCGGAATCCATGTGGCGGGCGCGGCTGTGGATTCCCTACGCGGCGATGCCGGTCGGATTGGCGCTTCTTAGCCTGCAATATGTCGCCGAGATCATCAAGTTGGTGACCGGGCGTGAGTGGCCGTTCGGATTGCCGCCGAAGGACGTCGCATGAGCCCGACCACCCAAGGCGCAATTGTCCTTATCACCACGCTCGTCGTATTGCTCTCGGGTGCGCCGGTTGCGTTCGGGCTGGGCGCCATCGCCCTTTCGTTTCTCGTGATTTTCCAAGGCATGGATGCGCTGCACGTGGCGGCCGAGACATTCTATACCGGCCTCTCCGACTTCACCTTGGTATCGATCCCGATGTTCGTGATGATGGGCGCCGCGATCGGCTCGTCGCCCGCCGGCAAGGACCTCTACGAGGCCCTCGACCGCTGGCTCTATCGCGTGCCGGGGGGCCTTGTGATCTCCAATATCGGAGCGTGTGCGATCTTCGCCGCGCTGACGGGCTCATCGCCCGCCTGCTGCGCCGCCATCGGCAAGATGGGCATCCCGGAGATGCGCCGGCGCGGCTACCCCGATGACGTGGCCACCGGATCGATCTGCGCCGGCGGCACGCTCGGCATCCTGATCCCGCCGTCGATCACCTTCATCCTGTACGGCATCGCCACCGAGACCTCGATCGGCCGGCTGTTCCTCGCCGGCGTGCTGCCGGGCCTGATGCTCACCGGCCTATTCATCCTCTGGACCTTGTTCATCATCTGGAGGCGCGGCTTCCGCTCGCACGCGGCGGATTTCCGCTACGCATGGAAGGAAAAGTTCCAGTCCATTCCAAAGATTGCGCCGTTCATCCTGATCATCGTCGGCGTCATGTACACGCTCTACGGCGGCGTGGCGACGCCGTCGGAAGCGGCCGGCGTCGGCGCCGCGCTTTGCATCCTCATGGCCGTCATCATCTATCGGATGTGGGCGCCGGACAAATGGTGGCTCATCCTTCGCGACACCACGCGCGAGTCGGTGATGATCCTGATGATCATCGCCGCCGCCGTGCTGTTCGGCTACATGCTGACCTCGCTTTATCTCACCCAGACATTGGCGCAGGCGATCGCCGATATGCACGTCAACAAATGGGTGTTGATGCTGCTGATCAATCTGTTCCTGCTGGTGGCCGGCTTCTTCATCCCGCCGGCGGCGATCATCCTGATGACGTCGCCGATCCTCTATCCAATCATCACCACGGCGGGGTTCGACCCGGTCTGGTTCGGCGTGATCATGACCATCAACATGGAGATCGGGCTGATCCACCCGCCAGTCGGACTCAACATCTACATCGTCAGTTCGATCGCGCCCGACGTGCCGGTGACGCGGGTGATGTGGGGCACCATTCCCTACGTCGTGTGCATGATGCTGGCGATCGTGATCCTGTGCATCTTCCCCGAGATCGCCACCTGGCTGCCCGATCATCTCATGGGGCCGGTGCACAGATAGGCCTACGCTTCGCCGATCTCGCGCAGGACTTCCGCCGTGTGCTCGCCGAGCCGCGGGGAGGGTCGCTCCGCTGCCATGGGTCTTCCGCCGATAATGATCGGCGTACGTACGCCTGGGATGGTACCGGCCTTGGCCGCCGCGCTCGGCAGGTCGATCCGCATCCCGCGATGGACCACCTGCGGGTCGGCAAAGACCTGGTCGAGCGCATTGATCGGGCCGGCCGGAACGCCAACGGTCTCGAGTTTCGCCAACAGGTCGGTGCGGTGCCAGCGGCCGGTCAGCGCCGACAGACGCGCGATCAGCTCTTCGCGGTGCTGGAGCCGGTCGGAATTAGCGCGATAGTTTGGCTCGCCGGAGATGTCCGGTTCGCCCAAAACCCCGCATAGCTTGGCGAATTGGCTGTCGTTGCCGGTGGCGATGATGATGTGGCCGTCCGCAACCGGGAAAACCTGATAGGGCACGATATTGGGATGCGCATTGCCGATGCGCGCGGGCACCCTGCCCGAGACCAGATAATTGAGCGCCTGGTTGGCGAGCACTCCGACCTGGCTGTCGACGAGGGCGGCGTCCACCTGGCAGCCGCGGCCGGTGCGCTGGCGCTCGGCAAGCGCGGCGAGAATGCCCACCACCGAATAGATCCCGGTAAAGATATCGGCGACTGGGACGCCCGCACGCTGGGGTTCGCCGTCCGGCGTCCCGGTCAGATCCATGATCCCGCCCATGCCCTGCGCCATGAGGTCGTAGCCTGCGCGCGCCGCGTATGGGCCGGTCTGGCCGAAGCCCGTGATGGAGCAATAGATCAGACGCGGGTTCTCTTTGCTCAGGCTCGCGTAGTCGAGGCCGAACTTGGCGAGCCCGCCGACCTTGAAATTCTCGATCAGCACGTCGGAGCGCGCCGCCAGCTTCTTGACGATGCGCCGCCCGTCCTCGCTCTCGAAATCAAGCTCGATTGAGCGTTTGCCGCGGTTGGTGGCGTGGAAATAGGCGGCGCCGAGATGGCTCCCGTCCGCCGCCTCGACGAAGGGCGGCCCCCAGCCCCGCGTGTCGTCGCCCGTGCCCTTGCGCTCGACCTTGACGACGTCGGCGCCGAGATCGGCGAGAATCTGCCCGGCCCAGGGCCCCGCCAGGATGCGGGCAAGCTCAAGCACGCGTAATCCGGCCAAAGGCCCCGGCATCGGCCATTCCTCCCTCGGGCGAGCGGCGGGCGGTTCAAGTTGAAAAAACAGCCGCTTGTGTGGCCTGCCCGCCCCCACCTTGTCCATAGCCAGTGGGCGCGGCGGTTTGGCATGATTTGTGAATTCGCCACGGCAACACTATCTAGTCATCCAACGCGGCGAGAGATTCGAGCCCCTCGTGAGCACCTCTTCCTTCAGCGATATGCTGCAGTCCATCGCGGAACGCGGCCGCGCGCTCATCGACCGCACGCGCGACCGGCGCGGTGTTGCCGAGCAGCGCTCGGCAAACCTCGCCCAGCTCTGCGAGGACTTGCTGTCCGGCCGCGGCGAAGCCTCGGGGGTGGCTCTCGCGCGCGAGATCCTTTCACGCTACAGCGAACTGACAACCGGTCCCCGCATCGCCTTCTTTGAGGCCCTGGCGAGCCGCTTCGGCCCCGACCGCAACCGGCTCAGCGCCGCCGCCAGCGCATGGCTGACCGCGCCCTCGGACGCCGCCGCATCTAAGGTCCACCGCGCGTCCGAGCCGAGACGGCTTGAGCTGTTCCGGCGCCTCAATCTCGCGCCGGGCGGAACGGCGGCGTTGGTGCGCATGCGCGAGCAACTCATCGACGCAATGGATCACCGCGACGATCTCGCGGTCATCGACGACGACTTCCTCCACCTGTTCTCGTCCTGGTTCAACCGCGGCTTCCTCCTGCTCAGGAGCATCGACTGGTCGACCCCAGCGAACCTTTTGGAGAAGATCATCCGCTAT
>JBKOXY010000406.1:0-6899 GCA_046725125.1 Pseudomonadota bacterium
CCGCGGTCGGGGCGCGGAACCGCATGCATCGCGGCTCACTTCTGGTGCGCGGCGATCATCGCCTCGCCCATCCTAACGAGCCGATCGCCTAATCCGGCGTGACCCATGCTCTGCGCGGTCACGCGCACGCCCTCGAGCAGCAGGAACAATTCGTCTGCCAGCAATTCGGGCTCCGCCAGGTCGGCAGCCGCGATTTCGCTGGGCGTTCTTGAAGGCTTCGATCACCCGCCGCGCGGGGTGATCCTTTTCCGGTAGCTCGACCGCGGCATTCGCCAGCGGGCATCCGCGCTCATCGCCGCTTCCGACATGGCCCGCCATGTCTTCGAGCCAGGCACCCAGTTGCGCGCCCGGATCGCCGGGATGCTGCGCTGCCAGCTTGTCCCATGACGCGCTCGCCCTTTCAGCCAAGCGACGCAGGTATTCGGCGACCAGCTCGTCCTTCGAGGCGAAATGCCGGTACAGCGTCATTTTATTGGTCCCGGCCGCTTCGGCGATGGATTCGACCCCGACCGCCCTGATCCCATGCCGGTAAAAGAGGTCCGCCGCGACCGAGAGGATGCGCTCGCGCGGGGGAATTCCTTCTTCTTTTCTGATGGTTATGGTTTTCGACGCGGCTTTCATGGGATTTCCCCTTGACATAGGTGTTACCGGTCAGTACCTATATAGGTGTTACCGGTCAGTACCACAATGGTCGCCCAAAGTCCATTCCTTCTTGGACCGCAGCCCGCTGGAGACCGGCGAAAGGATCAAGCGCCATGAAACACAGAACATTACGCGGATTGCAGCTCCTCCTCGGGCTTGTGCTCTTCGCAGCCGGCAGCGGGCAACCGGGTGGGTTCGACCTTGTGGTCCAGCAGATCGAGATCATGGGCGCACGGCAATGGCTCGGCCTGATGGCTGGATCGGTCATCGCCCCAGTGAGTCAGCGCGTCGCAGGCGGCTTTCCTCACTGGCTCACTCCACCCGACGCGGACAGGACCCTCAACGCCAACGCCGCCTGACCAATCGATCAACCCACGTCATCGGAGCAACGATGTGCACCAAATCGCCGAGCGCGTGATCGGTGATCTGCGCAAGAACGATCTGAAGGCGAGGTTGATCGTCCGCGATTTCGCGCAAGCACCGCTCGCGGTGATTGCGATCGGGCAGGGGTAGCGCTATTTCGGCGGCTCCCTGGGCGCACTCGGCGCCGCTGCAGGCGCGGGGGCATTGGGCGCGGAGTTACCGGATGAGGTGGAGGCGGCATCCCATTGGCAGGCTTCCGCCAGGCGCGAACGGATCTTCGAAACATTGCCGAGGCTGAACACTGCGTCGTTCGGCGCGTCGTGGTTATCGTACATTCGCACAAAGACCTTGCCATTATCCGCAAGCGCGCGAATGAAGGGGATCGGAGTAGGGTCGAGCGCGAGATAGCAGCTCGGATGGGAACGCCAAGGCGTCTCCACGGCTTGCTCTTGGTTGATGCGATAGATGACGCGCACATCGGCTCCACATTTGATGAATCCCGTCATGCTGACCGCGACCTCGGTCCTGCGATCCTTGCAACGTATCAGCAGATGCGACCTGTTGTCGGTCGATGCCAGCGCCGCCGAGACCAGCGGGCTGTCGTCGAGCGGGGATTTTTCATCGGTGATGACCCACGCCGTATCGCCGCCCGGTCGGCTCTGGCCCGGCCTCTCGCGCGCGTTCGCGGAAGGTCGATCGAGGCGGTCGTAGCATTTGAGCCGCTTGCCCTCGTCCTTGATCTGACGGCAGGGGTTGAGCGCGTCTTGCGCCTGCGCCCCGGCAGCGAAGACGACAAAAGCGCAAGCGATGATCAGGGTGGTGCGCATACGCCCATGAGAGCCGATCGGGTCTCGCCATGCAAGGCAGGCGAGAGCCGGCAGCCATTATAGCTGGAGCGACGTCCGGTTGTGCGTCCGAGGCCATCACCGCGCGGTACGATGCGCCATGCTCGCAAGCTACGCCGCGCCCTTCTACTTGACGGGCGGCGTCTTCCTGCTGGCGGCGTCATGGGCCAACCGGGTGCTCGCAACCGCTCAGTCTTTTCGCCTATCGCACGCAATCCGTTAGTCCCCGGTGCGGCGAATGACCGGTTTTGACACGAAGCGTCAGATTGCGCGTAGATACATGACGGGTCGCTTTTGGAGCGAAGCAGACATGCAGGGGGCATGTGGTTTCGACCGCCTCCGTCAACGAAAGCTGCACGAAGCCCTGAAGACACGCCGCTGAACCTCATGCCGTCGATCGATCGCCAAGCCACGTTTTCCGGGACCAAGGACGTTGTCGGCGCGCTCGCCATCGATACCGCGCGGCTCGAAGCCTTTCTCGCCGCGCGCTTACCCGATTTCGCAGGGCCGCTGAGCGTGCGGCAGTTCAAAGGCGGCCAGTCCAACCCCACCTATCTTCTGGAGACGCCCGCGCGCCGCTACGTGCTGCGGCGCAAGCCGCCGGGCAAGCTGCTTCCGTCCGCGCACGCGGTCGACCGCGAGTTCCGCGTGACCAGCGCGCTCTATGCGCGAGGCTTTCCTGTGGCCGCGCCGGTGCTTTATTGCGACGATGCCGGCATCGCCGGCACGCCGTTCTATCTCATGGACCACGTCGAGGGCCGCGTCATCTGGGAGCCGCACATGCCGGACGCGCAGCCCGCCGAGCGCGCGGCGGTCTACGACGCCATGAACGCCACGCTCGCGCGGCTGCATTCGTTCGATCCGGCCGCGCTCGGACTCGGCGACTTCGGCCGCGGCGACAACTACGTCGCGCGCCAGGTCGAACGCTGGTCGAAGCAGTATCGCGCCTCCGAGACCGATGCGATCGCGGAGATGGAACGGCTGATCGGCTGGCTGCCGTCGCATCTGCCGCCGGGAGCGCCGGTGCGCATCGTCCACGGCGATTACCGCCTCGACAACATCATTCTTGCGCCGTCCGAGCCGACGGTCCGCGCCGTCCTCGACTGGGAGCTTTCCACCTTGGGCGATCCGCTCGCCGACCTCGCCTATCATCTCATGCAGTGGAACATGCCGCCGTCGGAGACCGGCGCCGGCGTCGGCACGCTCCTCGGCCACGATCTCGGCCGCCTCGGCATCCCCACGCGCGCGGCCTATGTGGACGCCTACGTGGCGCGCACCGGCCTCGACCCGCGGCCGCATCTGCCGGTCTATCTCGCCTATAATTTCTTCCGCCTGGCGGCGATCTTCCAGGGCATCGTCGGCCGCGTGCGCGACGGCACGGCAACGAGCGAGACCGCCGTCGCCATGGCGCCGCTGGTGCGCCCGCTCGCCGCCAAGGCCTGGGAGTTTGCGCGCGAGGCGGGCGCGCGATGACGAAGAGCTTCGCCCTCGCGCTGGGCGGCGGCGGCGCGCGCGGACTCGCGCATATCGCGGTGCTCGAAGCGCTCGACGACATGGGCAAAAGGCCCGCCGCCATCGCCGGCACCTCGATCGGTGCGTTGATCGGCGCGGCCTACGCGGCAGGGATGTCGGGCAGGGACATCCGCCGCTTCGTCATTGCGCTCGCCCACGACCGCGCGGAGGTCTTCCGCCGCCTGATCGCGACGCGCGCGGGCACGTTTGCCAATCTCTTCAACCTGGGCTTCGGCAGCGCCACGCTGGTTGACGCGGAAAAATTCTGCCAGCAGTTCCTGCCGGACCAGGTGCCGGACGATTTCGGGGAGCTCGAAATTCCCCTGACCATCGTCGCCACCGACCTCTATCGGCGCCAGCAGGCGGTGTTCTCGTCCGGCGCGCTCAAGCCGGCGCTTGCCGCCTCGATCGCGCTGCCGACGGTGATGCGGCCGGTCGTCGTCGCCGACCGCGTGCTGATCGACGGCGGGGCGACCAATCCACTGCCGTTCGAGGAGCTGCGCGGGCGCGCCGACGTCGTGGTCGCGGTGGATATTTCCGGCGCGCCGACGGACGAGCGGCGCGACATCCCCAATCCCTGGGAGTGCCTGCTCGCCACCCTGTTGGTCATGGGCAACGCCATCACCGCCGAGAAAATCAAGCACGGCGCGCCCGACCTCATCGTGCGGCCGAGGGTCGGCGCCTTCCGCGCGCTCGATTTCCTGCAGGCAAGCGCGATCCTGCGGGCCTCGGAGCCGGTCAAGGCCGAGCTCAAGGAGAAATTGGCGGCGCTGCTCGAGGGCTGAGATTAATACCAAATCCGGTTGATGAGTCCGTGTAACTGTCGTCCCCGCGAGGGGCACCCCGCGACGCTCGCGTCGCGGGGACCCCGTTGCGGGGACCCATAACCACCGGCTCTGGAATTTCGGTCTCCGCTTTCGCAGCCGAACTTGGGTTTACCCAAGTTCGGCCGCTCATATGTTGGCCGAAGTCGGATGAATCCGACTTCGGCTGACGACGGGCAACAATGTGATGCCGAGCAATCAACCGAACCCCGTGTATGCCTCACCGCACGTCGCAGCGCTTGGAATCCTCGAGCGTGGCGGGGCTCAGGTTGATCCAATTGGCGGCGGCGAAATAGCAGACCGCCACCGACTTGTCCTTCTGCAGCGTCACCAGAACGATTTCCCGATTCTCGGTCGCTTCCCCGCGCGCGAAAGTCACGTTCTTGATCTCGTAGCCCTTGCCCATGATGGTCTTGAACGACTGCTGCTCCTGCGCGAGGCCATCCCCGGCTTCGGCGATGAACAGGGCAGCGGCGAGCGCGCACAGTTTCTTCACGAGAGCCTCCTCGATTCGGTGTTACCGGCGACCGTTGTACTCGATTCGTCCTGCGCGGGCAGAAGCGCGTCTTCCGACGCGCTATGCCCGGCAATGACGGCGGATGGGTCAGTGTAACGAGCGTGGCTCGCCGCAGAATTCAGCGCCGGAGCGCGAAAAAGTTGCGCAGCAGCGCCGCGGCTTCGCTCTCCCCGATGCCGCCATAGACCTCGGGCCGGTGCAGGCAGGTGGGTGCAGAGAAATAGCGCACGCCGTTCTCGACCGCGCCGCCCTTGGGATCGGCGGTGCCGTAATAGATCCGTCTGATGCGGGCGAACGAGATCGCCGCCGCGCACATGGTGCAGGGCTCGAGCGTGACGTAGAGATCGCAGTCGACGAGCCGCTCGGTGCCCAGCGTCTCCGCCGCCCGGCGGATCGCCACCATCTCGGCATGCGCGGTCGGATCGCGGTCGGCAAGCGTGCGATTGCCGGCCTGCGCGACCAAATCGCCGTCGCACACGATCACGCAGCCGATCGGCACCTCGCCGGCGTCCGCGGCCGCGTGGGCCTCGTCGAGCGCGAGATCCATGAAGGTATGCGTCGGCATCTCGGTCATCAGCTTCCAGGCATCGGTCAATCAGCCATCAGAACATGCCCAACTGAGCCACTCATCGCTAACTACTGATTACTTGTCCCCAATCTGCTATCACGCCGCGACGTGAGCAGCGAGCCCAACGATGCCGCACATGCGCGCTCAAGAAGGCCGTCCGGCGTCCGGCGAGCGCATTGCCAAGGCGATCGCGCGGGCGGGGCTGTGTTCGCGCCGCGAAGCCGAGACGTGGATCGCCGCCGGGCGGGTTGCGGTCAACGGCGAGGTCATCGCCTCGCCCGCGCGCAATGTGACGGCCGACGACCGCATCGCGGTCGACGGGGAGCCGCTGCCCGTGCGCGAGCGCACGCGGCTCTTCCTCTACCACAAGCCGCGCGGCCTGTTGACGACGCACGCCGATCCGGGCGGCCGTCCGACCATCTTCACCGCCCTGCCCGCAGGGCTGCCGCGGCTCATCAGCGTCGGCCGTCTCGACCTCAACACCGAGGGCCTGTTGCTGCTCACCAACGACGGCTCGCTTGCGCGCACGCTCGAGCTGCCAGCGACCGGTTGGCTGCGCCGTTATCGCGTGCGCGCGCACGGCCGCGTTGGGCAGGATCAGCTCGAGGCGCTGCGCGCCGGCACCACCATCGACGGCATCCGTTATGGTTCGATCGAGGCCACGGTCGATCGCCCGCAGGGCAGCAACGTGTGGCTCACCTTCGCGATCCGGGAGGGCAAGAACCGCGAGGTGAAGAACGTGCTCGGTCACCTCGGCCTCAAGGTCAACCGCCTGATCCGCGTGTCGTTCGGCCCGTTCCAGCTCGCCGACCTCGCGCCAGGGCAGATCGCGGAGGTGAAGACGCGGACCTTGCGCGACCAGCTCGGCGCGCGCGTCATCGCCATGGCGGGCGCGGATTTCTCCGCCCCGATCGGACAGCACGAGGCGCCGGCCGCGCCGCCTCGCCCGCCCGTGCGGCGCGATGACAAACGCAAGCACCGCCGCGTCGATCCCGATCGCATCGGCCCGAGCGAGCTCGCGCGGCGGGAAAAGCGCCGCCGCCGGCGCGCGCGCGGCGGGCGGCGCTGATGCGCATCGTCGGCGGACGCTTGCGCGGCCGCGCGCTCGCCGCGCCGAAGTCGCAGGCGATCAGGCCGACCGCCGACCGGCTGCGCGAGGCGTTGTTCAACATCCTCGTCCACGCCTATGACGATGCGGTCACCGGCGCGCGCGTGCTCGATCTGTTTGCCGGCACCGGCGCGCTCGGGCTCGAAGCGCTCTCGCGCGGCGCAACCTTTGCGCTGTTCATCGACGACGGCGCCGAGGCGCGCGCGTTGCTGCGCGAGAACGTCACGGCGCTGGGCCTGGGCGGCGTCACCCGCATTTTCCGGCGCGATGCGCGCAAGCTCGGCATCGCGCATCCGGTCGAGCCGTTCTCGCTCGCCTTTCTCGATCCGCCCTACGGGTGCGGCCTGGCCGAAGCGGCGCTCGCCTCGGCCCGCGCCGGCGGCTGGCTCACGCCGGCCGCGCTCATCGTCGTCGAGGAGGCGGCCAGTGCCGCATTCGCCGCGCCCGCGGGATTCGACGAGCTCGAGCGGCGCCGCTACGACGACACCGCCCTCATCGTGCTTCGCCACCGCGGGTGAGG
>JBKOXY010000038.1:0-5781 GCA_046725125.1 Pseudomonadota bacterium
CGACGGCGTCCCGGTCTGGCATGACGACGTGCGGGTGTGGGAGGTGCGGGACGCCGCCGGGCGCCATCGCGGCCTGTTCTTCGGCGACTATTTCGCCCGCACGTCGAAGCACAGCGGCGCCTGGATGACCACCCTACGCGACCAGGAAAAGCTCAGAGGCGACATCCATCCGTTGGTCGTCAATGTCATGAACTTCTCCAAGGCGGGCGAGGGCGAGCCGACGCTGCTTTCATTCGACGACGCCAAGACGCTGTTCCACGAATTCGGTCACGCCTTGCACGCGCTTCTCTCCGACGTCACCTACCCGATGATCGCGGGGACCAGCGTGCTGCTGGATTGGTCGGAGCTGCCTTCGCAGCTGTTCGAGCATTGGTTGGAGCGGCCGGAAATCTTGCGCCGCTTCGCGCTTCACTATCGCACTGGCGAGCCGATGCCGGAGCATCTCCTGCACCGGCTGGTCGCCGCCCGCACCTTCAACCAGGGCCAGACGACGGTGGAATACGTCGCCTCGGCGCTCATCGATCTCGACCTCCATCTCGCGACCGGCGGCGCCCAAGCCTTCGACATCGACGGCTTCGAGCAGGCGGTGCTCGCGCGCATCGGCATGCCGGCCGAGATCGTCATGCGCCACCGACCCACCCATTTCCAGCACGTATTCGCGGGCGCCGGCTACGCCTCGGCCTACTACAGCTATCTGTGGTCGGAGGTGCTCGACGCCGACGCCTTCGCGGCGTTCGAGGAGACCGGCGACATCTTTGACGCCGGCGTCGCGAAGAAGCTGCATGATCATGTCTACGCCGCCGGCGGCGCGCGCGATCCGGCCGAGCTCTACACCGCCTTCCGCGGGCGATTGCCGACGCCTGACGGCTTGCTCAAGCGGCGGGGGTTGAGCGAGGACGCCGCTTAGATTGCCGGCAAGCTCTCGCATCTTCAGTGTCGTCGCCCGCGAAAGCGGGCGATCCAGTATGCTCCGAACGCTCAATCATGCACGGGCACTGCATACTGCGAGCATTGTGATTACTGGATGCTCCGCTTGCGCGGAGGATGACAGCGCAGGATCGGGCGAGCGCTGACCATGGACCTTCACACCGCCGGGCATCGCCGAGGCGTCGTCGCCGCGCCGCACCACGCCGCGGTCGAGGCCGGATGCGCGGCGCTCGCCGAAGGCGGCAATGCGCTCGAGGCCATGGTCGCGATGGCAGCGACCATCGCTGCGGTCTATCCGCACATGACCCAGCTCGGCGGCGACGGCTTTTGGCTCGTGCGCGAGCCGTCGGGGCGCGTGCGCGCGCTGATGGCGGCCGGTCACGCCGGCGCCAATGCGCGGCGCGAGGTTTACCGCGACTACGAAACGATCCCGCCGCGCGGTGCGCTCGCGGCGCTCACCGTGCCGGGCGCGGTCGCCGGCTGGATGCTGGCGCTGGAGGCGGCCAGCGCCTTTGGCGGGCGCTTGCGGCTTGGCGATCTGCTCGCGCCTGCGATCGCCCGTGCGCGCGAGGGCACGATCGTCACGCGCAGCCAGGCCCGCTTCACCGCCGAGAAGCTTGCCGAACTCAAGGACGTGCCCGGCTTCGCGCCGACGTTCCTGCTCGACGGCAAGCCGCCCCAGGCGGGCGCGACGCTCAAGCAGGCAGCGCTCGCCGCGACGCTCGACCATGTCGCCCACGCCGGGCTCGACGATTTCTACCGCGGCGACGTCGGTCGCGAGATCGCCGGCGATCTCGACCGCGTCGGCAGCCCGGTGACGCGCGCCGACCTCGAATCCTGCCGCGCCACGCTCGCCGAGCCGCTCTCGGTCGCGGTCGATGCCGGCCGCGCGTTCAACACCCCGCCGCCGACGCAGGGCCTGGCGTCATTGATCATTCTCGCGCTGTTCGAGCGCTTGCGCGTCCCGCAGGGTGAGGGTTTCGATCACATCCACGGGCTGGTCGAAGCGACCAAGCGGGCCTTCGGCGTCCGCGACCGAGTGATCACCGATTCCGATGATCTGCCGCATCCGGTCGATCGCTACCTCGATGCCAAGTTCCTCGACGCCGAGGCGCTTACGATCGATCGCCGGCAAGGCCGCGCGCTGGCCCGTGCCCGCTGGCGAGGGCGGCACCGTCTGGATGGGCGCCGCCGACGCCTCGGGCCTCGTCGTCTCTTACGTCCAGTCGCTCTACTGGGAATTCGGCTCCGGCGTGGTGCTGCCCCGGACCGGCGTGCTGATGCAGAATCGGGGCGCGAGTTTTTCGCTCGACGGCGGCGCGTTGAACGCGCTCGAGCCCGGCCGGCTGCCGCCCCATACGCTCAATCCGGCCCTCGCCGTGCTCGCCGATGGCCGCATCGTGGGCTACGGCGCCATGGGCGGGGACGGTCAGCCGCAGACGCAAGCGGCGATATTCACGCGGCACGTGCGCTACCGGATGCCGCTCGGCCGCGCGATCGATGCCCCGCGCTGGCTGTTGGGCCGCACCTGGGGCTCGATGCGCGGCAATCTGCGCATGGAAGCGCGCTTCGACGGCGCGCTCGTCGACCGCCTGCTGTCGGCCGGGCACGACGTCGAGGTGTTGGCGGAGCCTTATTCGGACGTCATGGGTCATGCCGGGGCGGTGGTGTTGCATGCGGATGGAACGTGCGAAGGCGCTCATGATCCGCGCGCCGACGGCGGTGCCGCGGGGGCGTAGATTTCGCGTTACTTTCCAACGTCGGCGGAACGACATTTCGCGCCTCCATTCCGCCGCAGTCCGTGATATCGTGCGCCTGCGTGCGCGCGGAATTTATTGCGCAAGCAGGGGAGCCTTGGCGAGCAAATCGATGATCCATCGTTTCTTTTTCTGCGCTCTGGCGGCATTTGCGGGTCTCGTCATCGCGACCGCAGCGGCGCAAGCGCATCCCCACATCTGGGTGACCGTCAAGAGCGAGCTCGTCTACGCGCCCGACGGAACGGTGACCGGCGTGCGCCACGCCTGGACCTTCGACGACATGTTCTCGACATTCGCGACCCAAGGTATCGAGTCGAAGAAGAAAGGCGAGTTCACCCGCGAAGAGTTGGCCCCGCTCGCCGAAGTCAACGTCACCTCGCTCAAGGAATACGACTTCTTCACCTATGCCAAGGCGAACGGAAAGAAGATCGAGTTCGACGAGCCGTCGGCGGGCTATTATCTCGACTTCAATCCCAAGGACACGGTGCTTACGCTCTACTTCACGCTACCGCTCAAGACGCCGGTGAAGGCGAAGGACCTGACGCTCGAAGTCTACGACCGGGAGTTCTTCGTCGATTTCAGCTTCGCCGAAAAGGATCCCGTCAAGCTCGTCGGCGCTCCCGCGCACTGCAAGGTCTCGATCGGGCGGCCGCAGGAAATGAGCGCCGCACTGACGCAACAACTAAGCCAACTCGGTGCCGATCAGAGAGATCCCTCGCTCACGATCGGTGCCGAATACGCCAACAAGATCGCAGTGAAATGTCCGTGAACATCGCCGTCGAGCGGCGACGGATCGTTCATATCGCGCTGCTGGTCACCGTCATCGCCTGCCTTCTGTTCGCGGCCGGCCTGCTCGACGGCGCATTCGCCCAGGCCGGCCCCTTCGGCGCGCCACGGACGCAGGCGCCGGCCGCTCCCGTGGGCGGCGTGCTCGGTTGGATCTTCGCCAAGCAGGCGGAATTCTATCGCCAGTTTTCGAGCCTGCTCCGCGCCGCCAAGGCCGACGGCAGCGCCGCCTGGAGCCTGTTCGGATTGTCGTTCCTCTACGGCATTTTTCACGCCGCCGGCCCCGGTCACGGCAAGGCGGTGATCTCGTCTTACATCGTCGCGAATAACGAGACCTGGACGCGGGGCGTCGTCCTGTCGTTCGCCTCGGCGCTGTTGCAGGCGCTGGTCGCGGTGGCGGTCGTGGGGGTGGCGGCCGCGCTCCTGAACGCGACCGCGGCAACCATGGGCCGCGCGGTCAACGTGATCGAAATCGTGAGCTATTCGCTCATCATCGTCATCGGCGTGAGGTTGCTGTGGGTGAAGGGGCGCGCGTTCCTGGCGCTCCTGCATACGCTCCACCGTCCCGCCGCCGTTGGCGCCGCGGTGACGCCACGCCCTCCGGATCACGCGCACCATGGCCACGCGCACCACGACCACGATCGTGGTCACGGTCATGACCATGGTCACCACCATCATGGCGAGGGCCACGCCCACCAGCATGATCACGCGCACGACGATGATGCGTCGGCATGGGGGCACGCGCATGCACCCGAGCCGGAGGAGCTTGCCGGACCGGGCGGATGGAACCGGGGGCTTTCCGCGATCGTCGCCGTCGGCCTGCGGCCGTGCTCGGGGGCAATCCTGGTCCTGGTCTTCGCGCTGGCGCAGGGATTGTTCTGGGCGGGCGTCGCCTCGACCTTCGTCATGGGGATCGGGACCGCCATCACGGTTGCCGCGATCGCCTCCATCGCTGTCGGCGCCAGGGCGTGGGCCCAGCACCTCGCCGACACGCGCTCCGGCTATGGGATGCTGGCGATGCGCGGCGTCGAGGTCGGCGCGGCGGTCGTGATCATCGCTTTCGGCGCCCTGCTGCTCACCGGCTATATGGTCACCGAACGGATGGTCGGGATTTGACCCGCACGCGTCGGCGCGCGTCCGGAACGCTCGGGGCACCCCTTCGTTGAATTCGCGGAGAGCGCAGCTATGGCGGCCGAAAGACTCTCAACGCGTTGCTGCATCGTGGGCGGCGGGCCTTGCGGGCTCATGCTCGGCTTTCTGCTCGCACGCGCCGGCGTCGACGTCGTCGTGCTCGAGAAGCATGGCGACTTCCTGCGCGATTTCCGCGGCGATACCATCCATCCCTCGACCCTCGACGTGATGGGCGAGCTCGGTTTGCTCGACGAGTTCCTCAAGCTGCCGCACCAGAAAGCTCGCAGCATCAGCGCATATTTCGGCGGTCGGGCGTACGCGTTCGCGGATTTCACCCACCTGCCGACCCGCTGCAAGTTCGTCGCGCTGATGCCGCAGTGGGACTTCCTCAACTTTCTCGCCGATCGCGGCAAGAGCTATCCGTCGTTCCACCTGCGCATGCGGACGGAGGCGGTCGATCTGATCGAGGACGACGGTCGCGTCGCGGGCGTGCGCGCCAACACGCCCAATGGCGCGCTTGAAGTGCGTGCCGACCTCACGGTTGGATGCGACGGCCGGCACTCGACCGTGTGCGCGCGAGCCGGGCTCGAGGGCGAGGATCTCGGCGCGCCGATGGACGTGCTGTGGTTCCGCCTGCCGAAGAAAGCCAATGACCCCGATGAGTCGATGGGCCGGTTCGAAGTCGGGCGGATCGTCATCCTGCTCGATCGCGGCGACTACTGGCAATGCGCCTTCGTGATTCGCAAGGGCTCGATCGAAGAAATCAAACGCGCCGGACTGCCGGCGTTCCGGCGCAGAGTTGCGCAGATCGTGCCCGCATTCGCCGACCGGGTCGACGAGCTCAAGGACTGGGATCAGATCAAGCTGTTGACCGTCGCGGTCAACCGTCTCCGGCGCTGGCACCAGCCCGGACTGCTCTGCATCGGCGATGCGGCGCACGCCATGTCCCCCATCGGCGGCGTCGGCGTCAATCTGGCGGTGCAAGACGCGGTGGCGGCGGCCAACATCCTGTGGCAGCCGCTCAAGGCCGGCACGCTGGGCGAGGACGACCTCGATCGGGTGGAGCGGCGGCGCGAGTTTCCGACCCGCGTCACGCAACGCATCCAGGTGATCGTGCAGAACAACGTGATCGACCGCCTGCTCGGCGCCGGAGAGGCGCTCGCCGCACCCTGGCCGCTGC
>JBKOXY010000415.1:0-4787 GCA_046725125.1 Pseudomonadota bacterium
CAAACGGCAAGTTCTGCTCGAAAGGCCTGGAGACGATCCCCTAGACGGCCAGCGATGGGACCACAGACGAGCTGCAGAGCGGTTGACGCACCCAGCACGAAACCGAGCTCTTCGGGCCCGAGCCCGCGTTCTGCAAGAAAACCCGGCAAGAACGGCGAGGCAAATCCGAACGCACTGAAGAGTGCGGCGTAAAGCGTCATAAATCTAAGGAGTGCGCCGCGCTGATCATCGAGCTCGGGCTGTTTTGCGCCGAGGTCGATGGTGTCGGCAAGTTCGTCAAATCGCTCAACGTGCTGAGCTGGGAGGAGGCCTGCGAACTCAATCCCAAGCTCAATGCCGGCGCGACACCGGTCGCGGCGGAGTAGCCGCGGTTTTTAGCGGTCTCAACACCTATTCATACCGCTGTCGCTATCGCGTTCACGTCGACCGCCCTGCGCCCTCGGCGCCGGCGCGCGTTCCGATGCCGAGATAGATTTCCTGCACCTGTTCGTTCTTTTCCAAATCGACCGCCTTGCCTTCAAGCACGGTGCGGCCGGTCTGCAGCACGTAGGCGTAGTCGGCGATATCGAGCGCGAGCGGGATCGACTGCTCGGCGAGCAACAGCGTCAATCCCTCCTTATGCAGCCGGTCGAGGGTCTCATAAAGCGCCTCGACTACGCCGGGCGCGAGCCCGAGACTCGGCTCGTCGAGCATTAGCAGCCGCGGCTCGCTCATCAGCGCGCGGCCGAGCGCCAACATTTGCCGCTCGCCGCCCGAAAGGGTGCCGGCGAGTTGATGGCGCCGCTCGGCCAGCCGTGGAAACAGCGCGTAGACCCGCTCGAACAAGGCCGCAATGCGCGCCTTGTCGGCCAGCACGGTGGCGCCGAGGCGCAGATTCTGCTCCACCGTCTGTGAAACGAACAGCCGCCAACCCTCCGGCGAAAGCGCAAGCCCCTTGGCGACGATGACGTAAGCCGGCTGCCGCGTGATCGATTCGCCGCACCATTCGATCGATCCGCCGCTCGGCTGCACCAAGCCCGCAATGGCGTTGAGCGTCGTGGTCTTGCCCGAGCCATTCGAGCCGAGCAGCGCGACGATGGCGCCTTCCTCGACTCGCAGCGAGACGTCGGCGACGCCGATGAGATCGCCGTAGTGCACCTCAAGATGCGAAATCCGCAAGTCGTTCACGGCGCTTCTCTCCGCCGGCGGTGGCCGCGGCCCAGATAGGCCTCGATCACCGCTTCGTTCGCGACAATTTCGCGGGGCTTGCCGTGGGCGATCACGTGACCCTGGTTGAACACCAACACGCGCTGGGCCAGGGTCATGATCACTTCCATGATGTGCTCGACGATCACGAGCGTTACCCCGAGTTCGTGAATTCGGCGCACGAGCGCGATCGCCTGCTGCAACTCGGTGGGGGTAAGGCCCGCGAGCGCCTCGTCGAGCAGCATCAACCGCGGGCCGGTCGCAAGCACGCGGGCAATCTCGAGCCGCTTGCGTCCGGGCGTGCCGAGCGAACGGGCGCGTTGGGCGCTCTGGCGCGCCAAGCCGGTCATTTCGATGATGCGCAGCGCAGACTCGCGGGCGTCGCCGCGATGGCGATGGCGAAGGAAAGCGCCGACCATCACATTGTCGAGGACCGTCATATCTTCGAACGTCGCCGGCACTTGGAATGTGCGCCCGATGCCCGCGCGCGCATGCGCCTCTGCGGACGAGCGCGTCACATCGACACCGTCGAACAGCACGCGGCCCGTCGTCGGTACCGTATCGCCGGCAAGGCAATTGAAGAAGGTGGACTTGCCGGCGCCGTTGGGACCGATCAGCCCGATGATCTCGCCTTCGGCGACGACGAGATCGGCGCCCCGCACCGCCAGGAAACTGCCGAATGCCTTGGAGACGTTTTGCGCGCTAAGCAGCATGCTTACGCCTCGCCAGAAAGGGCGCCACGCGCTGCCACCATTCGTGCATGCCGCCGGGCTCGAACCGCGCGAGCAACACGATGATGCCGCCATAGAGGATGTAAGTGAGGCCCGAGCCGCCGCCGCCGAACCAGGTATTGGTCGCGGTTTGCAGCGGCACCAGGATCAGCGCACCGATCAGCGGGCCGAACAGCGCCCCCGCGCCGCCTAAGGCGGCGACGATGACCATCTGCACCGAGACCAGGATGCCAAAACCGCTCTCCGGGTCGATAAACCCGGTCTTGATCGAATAGAGCGAGCCGGCGACCGAGGTAAAGACCGCGCTCAACATCAGCGCTTTGAGTTTCGTCTCCCGCACCGGCACGCCGAGGCTGCGCGCGGCGCGCTCGCCGGCCTTGATCGCGCGCAGATAATAACCGAAACGGCTGCGTTCGACCGCGAAGGTCGTGTACAGCACAACCGCCAGCACGGCCAGAAAGATGTAGTAGTACGGCAATTCGCTGCGGAAGGTGAGGTCCCACCAGCCGCGCCCGACCGCCGGTCCTTGCAGGCCGATCGCGGCGCCGACGAGCTCCCACGTGCCGACGAAGATGCGGATCAATTCGGCGACCGCGATCGTCGCCATGCTGAAATAATGGCCCTGCAGGCGAAACGTCGGCATGCCGATCGCGACCGCAAGACCGAGACTGACGAGCATGCCGGCGGGAACGCCTGCGACCGGCGGCAGGGCCCACAAATGATAGAACAGCAACGGCGTATAGGCGCCGACGCCGAAGAACATGCTGTGGCCGACCGATACCTGGCCGGCATAGCCGCCGACGATGTTCCAAGCCGACGCCGAGATCGCCGCGAGCAGAAATGCAACTCCGATGTCCCAGTAGAAGGGGCCGGTGAAGATGAACGGATAGAACAGCAGCAGAGCCGCAAGCGCAGGGAGGCCCCATCTCACAACGCCACCCTCCTCACGCCTTTCCCATCAATCCCTGCGGCCGCAACCACAACAGCGCAACGAACAGCGCATAGACGACGATGTCCTTGTAGATCGGACCGAACCAATAAGCCGACAATGCTTGGATCAATCCGATGATGAGTCCGGCATACATTGCGCCCGGCACGCTGCCGAAGCCGCCCAGCGTGACCACGACGAAGGCGGTGAGCCCGAATGTCTCTCCGACGGAAGGCGACCACGGATACGACACCGCCATCAGCGCTCCGGCGATGCCCGCGCTGCCCGCCGCCAGCCCCCAGGCGAGCGCCTGCATGCGATCGGGGCGAATGCCCATCAACATTGCGGCGTTGCGATCCTCGGCGACGGCCAGAAGTTGGCTGCCGACGGTGGTGCGCGTGAGCAAGAGATGCAGCGCAAACGTCAGCGCGATCGCCGCAACCCCGGCCACGAGCTGCGGGACCGGCATCAGAATGCCCGCGACGTTGAGCGTGCCGGACAACGATACTTGCGGCAGCGAAACGAAATTCGCCGAGAAGAACCAAAAGGCGGTGTAGCGCAGCAGCAGGGCAAGCCCGAAGGTCGAAAGAATCTGCGCCAGCATCGGGCCGCGCATCACGTGGCGGATGAGCGAGAGGTAGACGACGACGCCGAGCACGAACAGCGCAAAGGCGGCGGCAAAGCCGAACGCCTCCGGCCCCCCGCCGAGCCACACTACGACGAGCAGCGCGACGTACATGCCGAGCATGACGAACTCGCCATGGGCGAAATTGATGAAGTTCATCATGCCCCAGATCAGCGTGAGACCCGAGGAGAACAAAGCGTAGATGGCCCCCAACAGGAGGCCGCCGACGATGACTTGCGCCAGCAGCATCGATTTACTGCTTCCAACCCTTCATCGGCCAATCGAGCTTGGCGGCCGCCGCCTTGTCCGGCCACACCAGCTGATAGGCCTTGTCCTTGAGCTGGATAAGATAGGTGGACGCGAGGATGTTCTGACCGGTCTCGTCGAACTTCACGCCGTCGTAGCCCATCATCAGTTGCTCGGGCTTGAGATCGGTCTTGGTGAGCGCGTCGCGGATCTTCTCCGGGTCGGTCGATCCGGCGCGGTTGAGCGCATCGGCCAAAGCGAAGAAGCTCTGCATATTGCGGGCGCTGGTGTCGTCGAGGTCGCGGCCGGTCTTGGCCTTGTACATCTCGTTGATCTTGGAGGTGGTGCTGCCGGGCTTGCCGATATCCCAGGCGCTGCGGTTCATCGCGCCCTGGGCGATGGCGGCGACGGCGGGAATGAAGGAGGGATCGGAGAAGCCGGTGTCGTCGCCGATCACCATCGGCGCCAGGTAGTCGAGATTTTTCATCGTCTTCATGTAGAGGATCGAGTCCGACGTGTAGCTGATGAAGATCACGACGTCGGGCTGCTTCTCCTTGAGCTGCAGCACCTGCGCGGAGACGTCGGTCGAACTCGCGCTATAGGGAATTCGGATCGCGACCGGGATGTTGTTCTTCTTCGCCGCGGCTTCGATCGAGTCGGCGACCGAGGTGCCGTAGTCGGTGTTTTCGTTGACCACCGCGATCGAGGCGATCTTCTTGCCTTGCTTCTTCATGTCCTCAAAGAAGCGCATGTAGGTCGCGGCATAATCGCTGGCGATCGGCGTGCCGCGGAACACCCATTTGAAGCCGCGGCCGGTGATGTTCAGCGCCGCCGATTCGCCGACCATGAAGGGAATGCCGTAGCGCTCCGCCACGGCCGTTGCCGTGAAGCTGCAAGATGATTGATAGGCTCCCATCAACACATGGACGGCGTCCTGCGTGATCAGGCGCGTCGCCAGTTGTTGGGCGAGCGACGGGTTGCCTTGATGGTCGACGAAGGTCAGCTCGAGCTTGGCGCCGCCCTGGTTGGGCAGGCCTTCGGTCGCGGCCAGCGGCAGATTGCCCAACTCGGG
>JBKOXY010000257.1:0-2785 GCA_046725125.1 Pseudomonadota bacterium
GGCGCAGAAGTTCAAGGCCGCGACCGGCATCCCGGTCTACAAGTGGGACGTCTCCGCATACGACTCCTGCGCCGCCGGCCTCAAGCAGGTCGAGGCCGATCTCGGTCCGGTCGAGGTGCTGGTCAACAATGCCGGCATCACCCGCGATACCATGTTCCATCGCATGACGCCGGAGCAGTGGGGCGCGGTGGTCAATACCAATTTGAATTCGCTGTTCAACATGTGCCGGCCAGTGATCGAAGGCATGCGCAGCCGCAAGTTCGGCCGCATCATCAACATTTCCTCGATCAACGGCCAGAAGGGACAAGTCGGCCAGGCGAATTACTCCGCCGCCAAGGCCGGGGAACTCGGCTTCACCAAAGCGCTTGCGCAGGAAAGCGCCAAGAGCGGGATCACCGTCAACGCCGTCTGCCCCGGCTATATCGCGACCGAGATGGTCAAGGCCGTGCCCCAGGACGTGTTGGAGAAGAGCATCCTGCCGCACATCCCGCTCGGCCGGCTGGGCGAGCCTGAGGAGATCGCCCGCTGCGTCGTCTTCCTCGCCTCCGATGATGCCGGCTTCATCACCGGCTCGACGCTGACCGCCAATGGCGGGCAGTATCTCGCCTGAGGGCTAGTGTCCCGATTCCGAAGTTCGCAAGTCCTTGCGGCACGCTCTCGTGCGAACTTCGGAATCAAAGGGACACTAGCAAACTTATGACTCTAGTGTGGTTTTTGGATTTGAAGTTCCTATGCGAGCTCGCGGCATACTTTGTAGGAACTTCAAATCCACCACACTAGGCCCGATTGGAATGATTGCTGTTACGAGACGGCCGGCGGCACCCAATCCTTCGGCGCGTGCTCGAAGCCCTTGAAATCGAATCCGGGCGCGACCGTGCAGCTCACCAGCGTCCATTCGCCCAGGCTTTGCGCCGCCTGCCAGGCGTGAGCCGGCACGATCGCCTGCGGGCGCTCGCCGGCGGCGAGATCGGCTCCCAGCGTCACGCACTCAAGCGGCCCCTTCGCGTCGGCCGCAATCTCGAGCTTGAGCGGTGCTCCCGCGTGGTAGTGCCAGGCCTCGGCCGCATCGACCTTGTGCCAGTGCGAGCGTTGGCCGCGCGCGAGCAGAAAATAAATCGCGGTCGACGCCGCGCGTGCGCCATCCACCTTACGGGGGTCGCGGAACGTCTCGCGAAAATGTCCGCCTTCGGGATGTGGCTCGAGGTCGAGCAGGCAGATTATCTCGGCGGCGGAGGGCATTGTGGCTCCTTCATCGACCATGCGCAGATTGTCTTTCCGAGGTAACAATTCTACGCTGCTATCGCGTGCCGGGCGAGCGCCCGGCCGTCGCTGCGGCGGCATGTTGGACAAGAGGAGGCGACACATGATGAAGCATTTTGCCCGGTTTGCGGTGGCAGCCGTTGCGGCAACGTTCTGGCTGCTGTCGGCGACGGAGCAAAGCGCGCGCGCGCAAGCGGAATGGATCAATGCCGTGCGCCAGGGCGGATACGTGATCGTCTTCCGTCATGGCGCCACGCACCAGGACCAGGCCGACACCGATCCGCTCAATCCCAAAAACGTCGCCCAGCAGCGCCAGCTCAACGAAGCGGGACGCGCGAAAGCCAAGGAGATCGGTGAGGCGTTCCGCAAGCTCAGGATCCCCGTCGGCCAGATCCAGAGCAGCGTGTTCAATCGCGCGGTCGAAACCGGCACGCTGATGGGCCTGGGCGAGGTGACCTCCTCCCTCGACCTCGCCGAAGGCGGGTTGGTGGTGACGCCGATCGAGAACAATCGGCGCGCCCAGGCGCTGCGCAAGCTCGCGGCGACGGTGCCGCCCGCCGGCACCAATATCGTCGTCGTCACCCACAAGCCCAATATTCTGGACGCCTTCGGCAAGGACTGGTTCGACGTGCGCGAAGGCGAGGCCTCGGTGTTCCAGCCCGGCGGCGGCGGATATAAACTGATCGTGCGCGTGCAGGCCGACGAGTGGGGCAAGCTGGCGCAAGCGGCTGCGAATTGATCGCGATATCAAATTCGCCTGGTGCCCCCGACCAGGCCGCTGCTTTGACTACGGATTGACTACGGGACTTGACTACATAACGTGGCTGTGCTAGATAGCTTCCCAGCCTTGCTCATCGAGGGGCGTCTTCTAGAGACGATCCTGAAGGCGGAGCGAGGCGTGGCGTCCTGCGGCGGCGGCTCGCAACTGCTCGCCCCGGGAGGCCCGGGACCCCGCCCGCCGGGCACTACGACCCGGCTGCGAGGAGATCGCTGTACGGATCCGGAGGCAATGCCGGAGACGGAAGCGCGGCCCCGGGTGAAAAATCGCCACGGTGGAGCGCCGAGAGGCGAGCGTCCCGCGTTATGGGACGCAAGGCGCCTCGCTAGGCGCCTGGCGTATCGCGTCATAAGCGCGTTCACGCGCGTCTGTGACGCATATGATACGCCCTACGGGTGCCTCGCACGCACCCGAACGTTTCTCGGCGCTCCGCCCACCCCTCGATTCGGGGCGGGTGAAGCGAAGTCGCAAACCCCGGACGCAGAAATGCGCCGCGGGAACGAGATGGGCTGTTTGACATCGTGAGTGGGATTCCGCGAACGGTTCAGCGATGAGCCGCGAACGCGCTCGGTATGCGCTGAGCCGCCTCATCCTGAGGAGCGGGCACAGCCCGCGTCTCGAAGGATGGGGCGGCGCGTGCCCTCATGCTTCGAGACGCCGCGCCGTGGCCCGTGGAAGACGCGCGTGAACGCGCTTGAGGCGCGGCTCCTCAGCATGAGGGCACGGAGAGGTTGTGCCGCTCTCCTG
>JBKOXY010000358.1:0-5711 GCA_046725125.1 Pseudomonadota bacterium
CGACATCGGATTTTCCGGCGGCTCGGCCTTGCGGCCCTCGAGCGCGAGCAGCGCCGCGACCACGTCGTCGGCGTCCACCGGCTTGGAGAGATAATCGACCGCGCCGAGCTTCACCGCGTTCACCGCGGTTGCGATGTTGCCATAGCCGGTGAGGATGATGGCGCGGGCATCGGGACGACGGCGCTTGAGCGCCGAGATCACTTCGAGGCCGTTGCCGTCCTCGAGCCGCATGTCCACGACGGCAAAGGCCGGCGACGTCGTTTCGAGCTGGGTGAGGCCGTCGGCCACCGATTCGGCGGTGGTGACGGCGAAACCGCGGCCTTCCATGGCGCGGGCGAGCCGCTGCAGGAACGATTTGTCATCCTCGACGATCAGCAGCGAGCGATCGCCCGGCATCGCCGCGACCAAATCGGCCATGGCCATTCACGCCTCCCTCAGGTGGCTCCGCTCCCCCCGGTTCGACGCGCGCGGCGACGATTGGCCCGGGCATTTGGTGGTATAATCTAGGAAGATGCCCGATAACCTCAAGTGAATAATCGATAATGAAACGCCCGCGGGGCGGGGCGTTCGAGCGAAAAGCGACGCCCGGCAATGGCTTAACGGCCAACGCTTCACGACGCGAACGCGGTCGCGCGTTCGAAGTCGCCGCGACCCCAGTGCACGCGGACGATCGCCCCCCGGTCCGGGAATGCGCGGTTCTCGAAGTTGAGCGTCGCGCCCGAGCGCTCCAGCAAGGTCTTGGCGATGAAGAAGCCGAGCCCCAGGCCGCTCGCCTCGCCCTCGCCGCTCGGCCGGCGACGGCTGGTGACATAGGGCTCGCCGATCCGGTCCATGACCTCCGGGGCAAAGCCCGGACCGTCATCGGTGATGGTGACGGCGATGTCTTGACCGCTCCAGGAGGCGGCGACCTCGACCCGCTCGTGGGCGAAATCGAGAGCGTTCTCGAGCAGGTTTCCGAGGCCGTAAAGAATGGCGGGGTTGCGGCCGCCGACCGGTTCGGCCGCTTCGCCCGCCGACAGCGCGACGTTGATCGCAACGCCGAAGTTGCGGTGCGGGGCAACCACCTCTTCGATCAGCGTGGACAACTTCATGCGGTCGAACGGAGCGCCGCTCGAGAGTTCGGTCAGCTTCGCCAAGATGGCGCGGCAGCGCTTGGCCTGCTCGTTCAGGAGCCGCACGTCGTCGGCGTGCTCGGAATCGGGCTTGATGGCGAGTTGCAGCTCTTTGGCGATCAGCGTGATGGTGGCGAGGGGGGTGCCGAGTTCATGGGCGGCGGCCGCCGCCAGCCCGTCGAGCTGCGAGAGGTGCTGTTCGCGAGCAAGCACCAATTCGGTTGCCGCGAGCGCGTCCGCGAGCTGGCGCGATTCCTCGGTGATCTGCCAGGCATGCAGGCCGATGAACGCGATTGCGAGCAAAATGGATAGCCACACCCCCATCACGTAGACCTGGGGCAATTCGAGCGGGGGCTCGGTGTCCCACGGCAGCGGATCATGGACGAACACGAGCACGGTGGCGCAGGCGATGGCGAAGCCGCCGAGCATGAGCGTGATCCGCGGCGGCAGCGCGGTGGCCGAGATCAGAACCGGTCCGAGAAAAAGCAGCGCGAACGGGTTCTGCAAGCCGCCGGTGAAGAAGAGCAGCACGGCGAGCTCGGCAGTGTCGAAGGCGAGGAGCCACGCCGCCCGGTCGGGTTCGAGCCGCTGCGTCATCGGGAAACGAATGCGCAGCGCGACATTGAGCCAGGCGGCGAGCGCGATCACCGCGAGGCAGGCCCAGATCGGCAGCTCATAATCGAGCCCGAAATAGACCACCAGCACGGCGGTGGTCTGCCCGATCACCGCCAGCCAGCGCAGCCGAACCAGCGTATCGAGGCGTACGCTGCGCCCAGTGCGATGGGCTTCCTCGGCCGGTTGCTCGGTCATGGCGACAATGTACGCTATCGCCGTGCGTGCTCAACCGCGGCCGCGGCGCCGGCGGGAGCGGGGGCGATCCTCGGCTGCCGATTGGCCCTTGCCTCATGCGCACCGCCGCGCCACATGTGCGCTTGCGCGCCAGCGATACCCGACATGTCCCAAGCCGCCGAGCCCGCCATCGCCGTCGACCAACTGGTGAAGGTCTACAAGACCACCCGCGCGGTCGACGGCATTTCGTTCGCGCTCGAGCGCGGCTCGATCACCGGGCTTCTCGGCGGCAACGGCGCCGGCAAGACCACCACCATCGCCATGATCATGGGCCTGGTGATGCCCACCTCCGGCACCGTCAAGGTGCTCGGCGCCGAGATGCCGCGCCAGCGCTACCAGGTGCTGCACAAGATGAATTTCGAGAGCCCGTATGTGGACATGCCGCACCGGCTGACGGTGCGGCAGAATCTCACCGTGTTCGGGCTGCTCTACGCGGTGGAGGATCTCAAAGGCCGCATCGCGTCGCTGGCGCGAGAGCTCGACCTGTTGGAGTTCATCGACCGGCCGACCGGTAAGCTTTCGGCCGGGCAGAAGACGCGCGTCGCGCTGGCGAAGGCGCTGATCAATTCCCCGCAGGTACTGCTTCTCGACGAGCCGACCGCCTCGCTCGACCCCGATACCGCCGACTGGGTGCGCGCACATCTCGAGCGCTTTCGCAAGGAGCGCGACGCCACCGTGCTGCTCGCCTCGCACAACATGGCCGAGGTCGAGCGCCTGTGCGAGCGCGTCATCATCATGAAGCGGGGACGGATCGAGGACGACGACACCCCGCAGCGCCTCCTCATCCGCTACGGCCGCGAGACGCTGGAAGAGGTGTTTCTCGACGTCGCACGCGGGCGCGGCGAAGCCCGCGAGGCCGCGCAATGAGCGCGCCGTCAATCGGTGCGGTGACATTGGCGCCGCATCGCGTCGGGGCGATGGTGCTGCGCTATCTCTATCTCTTGCGCTCGTCCTGGACGCGGCTTCTCGAGCTCATCTATTGGCCGGCGGTGCAGCTCCTGGTGTGGGGATTTCTGCAGCTCTACATCGCCCAGAATTCAGGTTTTTTCGCCCGCGCCAGCGGGGTCTTCATCGCCGCCGTGCTGATGTGGGACGTGCTGTTTCGCGGCCAGCTCGGCTTCTCGGTATCGTTTCTGGAGGAGATGTGGTCGCGCAACCTGAGCAACCTGATGATCAGCCCGCTGCGTCCGATCGAATTCGTCTGCGCGCTGATGATCATGAGCCTGATCCGGCTTGCGATCGGGATGGTACCCGTCACGTTTCTCGCCATCGCTTTCTTCGGGTTCAACGTTTACGGCCTCGGCCTCGCGCTCGCGGCGTTCTTTTTGAATCTGATCTTGACGAGTTGGGCGGTCGGCATCGTGGTCTCGGGCGTGCTGTTGCGCAACGGCATGGGTGCGGAGTCGCTTGCCTGGACGCTGATGTTCGTGCTCATGCCGCTCACCTGCGTCTACTACCCGGTGAGCGTGCTGCCGGACTGGCTGCAGGTGGTCGCCTGGGCGCTGCCGCCCACTTACGTGTTCGAGGGCATGCGGGCGCTGATCATGGAGCACGTGGTCCGCGCCGATCTGATGATCGAGGCCTTCGTGCTCAACGCGTTTTATTTCGCTGCCGGCGTCGTTGCCTTCCTGCAGCTGCTCAAGAGCGCCCGCCGCGTCGGCTCATTGCTGCAGACCGGCGAATGAGCGGCCGCCGGTCCCGTTGGTTCCATTGATTTGAATCATGCCAGCCTTGCTGCGGCGCGAAAGCTAGAGGGTTCCCCCCATCGTTATGTCTGCGGTTAAAGCGGCGTGGATAAAGCGCGAGGAAATGTTGACTGTATGACAGATCCGCGACAATATGCTGCAGTGCGGCAAACGCCGCTGAGGGCCGGGGACATGGCGATTGGCGAATTCGGCGGCGCGCCGGCCGCAGCGGGCGATAACGGCCCGATGTATGCGGCACCGGCGTACTGGCTCTACGAAATGAGTCAGGCCGCGCTCAATCCCTCGCGGGCTTTCGCCGACGCGGCGCGGTTGTTTTACCGCAATCCGGCCAACCCCTTGTCGTATACCGCCTTCGGCAAGACCATGGCCGCGAGCCTGGAACTCTTCGAGCGCTCGACCCGGCGCTACGGCAAGCCGGAGTGGAACATCAGTTCGACCGTGGTCGGCGGCGAGCACGTCCCGGTGCATATCTCCACCCTTTGGCAGCGGCCGTTCTGCCGGCTCCTGCATTTCGAGCGCGCCTTCGAGCACGCGCCGCGCCGCCCGCAGCCGCGTCTGCTCATCGTGGCGCCGATGTCGGGGCACTACCCGACGCTGCTGCGCGGCACGGTCGAGGGCTTCTTGCCCAACCACGACGTGTTCCTCACCGAATGGGTGGACGCGCGCATGGTCCCGGTGTCGGAGGGCGGCTTCGATCTCGACGACTACATCGACTACCTGATCTCGATACTGCATCTCCTCGGCGGCGACGTTCACATCCTCGCGGTGTGTCAGCCCTCGGTGCCGGTGCTCGCTGCGGTCGCGCGCATGGAGGCCGAGAACGACCCCTACGTGCCCGAGTCCATGGTGCTGATGGGCGGCCCGATCGATACGCGGGTCAATCCGACGGCGGTCAATGTCCTGGCGGAGCGACGCGGCGCCGACTGGTTCCGCCGCAACGTCATCACGAAGGTGCCGTTTCCCAATCCCGGATTCATGCGCGATGTCTATCCCGGGTTTCTGCAGCTGCACGGCTTCGTCAGCATGAATCTCGATCGCCACATCGAGGCGCACCGCAAGCTGTTCCTTCATCTCGTTCAAGGCGACGGCGATTCCGCGCAGAAGCATCGCGAGTTTTACGACGAATATCTCGCGGTCATGGATCTTGCCGCCGAGTTCTATCTGCAGACCGTCGAGACCGTGTTCGTGCGTCACGCCTTACCCAAGGGCGAGATGACCCACCGCGGCATTCGCATCGATCCCGCGAACATCCGCCGCGTGGCCTTGCTCACGGTGGAAGGGGAGAACGACGATATTTCCGGGGTCGGTCAGACCGAGGCGGCGCACCGGCTGTGCGTCAACATTCCGGCGAGCCGCAAGGCGCACTGGCTGCAGCCGGCGGTGGGTCACTACGGCGTATTCAACGGGTCGCGGTTCCGCGCCGAGATCGTGCCCCGCGTCGCGGACTTCGTGCTGTCGAACAATGCCGCCCGCGCGCGCGGCATCGGCAAACGCGCGCGCGCGAGCGCGGTGCTGGCGCCGCCGATCGCCTTGGTCAGCGCGGCCAACGAGTAGGAAGCTTGCAACCGGCCAATCCTCTGGCCCGGCGCCGAACTCCCCGGGAACGCCTGTCGAGCCGCGTCCTGCCGAGGTTTTCGCGTGATTCGTCAGTCGCGGTGCGCCTAGCCTTGCCGCTAAGCCATTGATCACACATCTGATTTTATCCATAGGGCCAGCGTGGTAAATGCACGGCCCGCCGGCGGCCGCCGTGAACGCCGCAGAAAAAATTCTGAAAGCCGATTCAAATCTTTAACGGCCCCAAGCTATTGTAGTCGGCTGCTGCAACCAGCCCCGCCGCTAGGGGAAGAGCCTTTATTTGTTGCCGATCGTGCTGCGCCCTCTTGCTCATATGGCAGTATTTCCGCCGGGGTTGCTCGAGGGTGGATCCATGTCGCTTCGCGCGCTGCTCTATCGCCGTCCGAGCGAGCCCGCGGTCGTTCAGGTCGTCTTCGACAAAGCGATTTATCTCGTGCGCCTGCGCCGTCATCGCCAGGCCCGACGCTAT
>JBKOXY010000376.1:0-4552 GCA_046725125.1 Pseudomonadota bacterium
GTGACGGCGGCGCTGACCACGCTTCCGGTCTTCGGCGTGCCGGTCGAGTCGAAGGCGCTCTCAGGCGTCGATTCGCTCTATTCCATCGTGCAGATGCCGCCCGGTGTCCCGGTCGGGACGCTTGCGATCGGGCGGGCGGGCGCGGTCAACGCGGCGCTGCTCGCGGCGAGCGTGCTTGCGCTCGCCGATGGCAAGCTGGCGAAGCGGCTCGAAGCCTGGCGCCAGCGCCAGACCGAGGCGGTGCCAGAGACGCCCGAGGACGGCAAACCCTGACCGCGGCGATGGACTCTTCACGCTGATTCTGCTACACGCGCGAGCCATGGGGAGCCCGCGCGGTCGCGCTTTAGCGGCGATCGGCGGGCTCCGGCACATCAAGGACCATACTGAGCCAAAAGGAACGACGCGTGCAGGTTCTCGTCCGCGACAACAATGTCGATCAGGCCCTCAAGGCGCTGAAGAAGAAGATGCAGCGTGAGGGCATTTTCCGCGAGATGAAGCTCCGCGGTCATTACGAAAAGCCCTCCGAGAAAAAGGCGCGCGAGAAGGCGGAAGCGATCCGCCGGGCGCGCAAGCTCGCGCGCAAGCGCATGCAGCGCGAAGGCTTGTTGCCGATGAAGCCACGGCCCGCCCCGGGCGGCCCCGGCGGTCCGGCGCGCGCTCCGCGCCGACCGAGCTTCTGATCGATTTGCGCGGCGGCCGGCCGAGGCCGGAGCGGGGCGTGACAGCGATGCAGCGCGGGCCTTCGGGCCCGCGCTGTCGTTTTGGGCGATCAAGCGCTACGCTGTCATCGGTCGGCTGCAATAACGATCGACGGGAGGCCGGGGAGGACGCGAGATGAAACCCAGCACCGATCGGATCCTCACCACCCATGTCGGCAGCCTCATCCGCCCGGCGGCGCTGCGCGCGTTCTTGTGCGCCAAGGAGGCCGGGGAGCCGTTCGACCGCGCCGCCTATGCCAAGTGTCTGAAGCAGTCCGTCACCGAGGTCGTGCGCAAGCAGGCCGACATCGGCATCGACGTCATCAGCGACGGCGAGTTCGGCAAGGCGATCAGTTGGGCGCAATACGCGCTGTTTCGCCTCGGCGGCTTCGAACGCCGGCCGTTCGCCGGCGGCAATCCCTTCACCCGCGGCGTCGACCGGACGCGGTTTGCGGAGTTCTATGCCGAGCTCGATTCTCGCGACAAGGTCGAAACCGTGATGGACTCGGTCGTGGTGGCGCCGATCACCTATACCGGGCAGGCCGAGCTACAGCAGGACATCGACAATTTCAAACAAGCCCTGCGCGGCGTCGACGTGGTGGAGGCGTTCCTGCCGGTCGCGGCGCCGTCGAGCGTCATTCCGGATCGCAAGAACGAATACTACAAGAGCGACGACGATCTCCAGCAGGCGATCGCCGACGCCATGCACGCCGAGTACAAGATGATCATCGATGCCGGCTTGCTGGTGCAGCTCGACGACGCGCGTGCCGCCGTGAGCTACGATCGAATGGTGCCGCCCAAGAGCCTGAAGGAGTACCGCGCATGGCTCGCCCGGCAGGTCGAGATCATCAACCATTCCATCAAGGGGCTTCCGCGCGAGAACATCCGATATCACATCTGCTGGGGAAGCTGGCCGGGACCGCACACCTCCGACGTTCCCTTCAAGGACATCGCCGATCTCGTGTTGAAGGTCCGCGCCGGCGGCTATTCCATCGAGCTTGCCAATCCGCGGCATGAGCACGAATGGCGGCTGTGGGAGCAGCTCACGCTGCCCAAGGACACGGTGCTGATCCCCGGCGTGATCAGCCACGCGACCAACATCGTGGAGCACCCGGAGCTCGTCGCCGAGCGCATCGTTCGTCTGGCGCGGCTGGTCGGCCGGGAGAACGTGATCGCGAGCACGGATTGCGGCTTCGCGCAGGTGACGTATTTCGCGCGCGTGCATCCGCAGATCATGTGGGCGAAGCTCGAGGCGCTGGTCGCGGGCGCCCGCCTCGCGAGCAACGAACTCTGGCGCAGGAGCGCGAAGCGTCGGGCGGTCAAGCGCGCGGCGCGCCCCGCGGCAAGACGGCGTGCGGCACATTCCGCCGCTCGGGCAGCGCGTTGAGGCATTGAGCCTCGGCGAAATCGGGCCTAATCTGCTTGAGACCGCGCGGCCGCGCACTGTGATCGTCGGCCTGCAGCCGGGCCCTTCACCTGTGCGCTATTGCATCGCCCATCGATGGAGGGTAGCCATGCCTCTCGCCCCGACACTGCAAAAGCATCTGGATCAGAACGTCACCTACGAGGTGATCACGCATGATCCCACGATGTCGTCCACGCGCACCGCCCAGGCCTGCCACGTCCCCGGCGATCGCCTCGCCAAGGCCATCGTGCTGCGCCGCGACGGCGGCTATATGCTGGCGGTCCTGCCGGCGTCGCACCACATCCGCCTGCCGGATCTGCGGCAGCAAATCGGCGATGACGTCGCTTTGGCGGACGAAAGCGAGATCAAGCGGCTGTTTCCGGACTGCGCGCTCGGCGCGGTTCCCGCCGTCGGCGAATGCTACGATCTCGACGTGATCGTCGACGACAGCATCCAGGAACAGCCCGACGTCTATCTCGAAGGCGGCGATCACACGACGCTCATTCACATCAGCCAGGCGCAATTCACGCGGCTGATGTCGGGAGCGCGGCACGGCCGGTTCAGCGTCCACGACTGAGCCGCGCGAGAGTTTATCCAGCCGCGACATCAGTCGCGCGTGAATGGATTTCCGCTGTGCGACAGGTCGGCTTTCGCCAACAGGCGTTTCTCGTAGCGCAAGATCAGCGCCGGCACTGCCAAGACGATCAATGCCGCTCCGAGCCCTAAGACGACTGCGGCCGGCGAAGCCACGTCCGCAAATGCCTCGCCAAACGAATAGGATGCAAGACCATAGCAGACGATCCAAGCAGCGGCCGCCGTCGCGCTCGCGAAATAAAAACTATGCTGCGCCATGGAATTCGTACCGGCAAGCACGGCAGCCATGTTGCGGAGAAACGGCAAAAAGCGCGCAACGAAGACGAATCTGCCGCCATATCGCACGAACAACCATTGACCGATTCGTATTCGTCCTTCCGTGAACCCGAGACGAGCGCCATATCTCATCAACAGCTGATGTCCGAATCTCCTGCCGATCCAAAAGCCGACGACCTCACCAAAAATTGCCGCGACGATTCCGGCAGCGATCAAAGACCAGATGTCGAGGCCGTGGTTTCTGGCGGCGAAAAATCCAGCCGCGATCAAAGCCGCCTCGGCAGGCAACGGAATCCCGATGCTTTCAAGCGCGATGAACGCTGCAACCAACCAGATGCCGTAGATTGATACGAACTCAGCCAATTTCGTATCTCCCCGACCGGGCGAGGACTCAGGCCTGCCGCGCCGATCCTATGACGTCGTTGCGTCGCGCGCACGCGGACACGCAGCATGCAACTCAAAATGGAGCGGAATCTTGTCATGTGTGACCGGCAGGCCACATTCTCCTGAAGCGCGAGCGAAATAACTTATGCGTACAATGGGATGGTGGAGGTCGTCCACCGAGCAATGCGCAAATCTCATGCCGATCTGCTGGATGACGTAGCGTCCGTCAGTGCTCGCCGAGGAACTGCCTTGCCGCCTCCACTGCCTGCGCGCCGAGATCGTTGTGCCCGACGCCGGCAAATCGCACGAAACGTTTGGGCGCGTTGATAAAGCCATAGAGCCGCTCCGCCAACGCCATCGGCACGATATTGTCGCGGTCGCCATGCAACACCAGCACCGGCGCCGTGACCTCGCCGATGCGCAAATCCGAGCGGAACTGGTCCTTCATCAACAGCCGTACCGGCACGAACCAATAGCTCTGCATCCCGACATCGGCGGCCGAGGTGAAGGGCGATTGCAGGATGAGATGCCCGACCGGCTTTTGTGCCGCGAGCGCGACCGCAACGCCGGTGCCGAGCGATTCGCCCCAGAGCACGATGCGTTCCGCCGGGTAGCGCGCGCGCGTGAAGGCATAGGCCGCCAACGCGTCGTTGACGAGGCCCACCTCGGTCGGCGCGCCGCTCGAGCCGCCATAGCCGCGGTAGCTGAGCGCCACGAGCCCGCTGCCGTCGGCGGTCAGATCGCGGAAGCGATCGACCCGTCCGCGCAGCGAGCCGCCGTTGCCGTGGAAATAGAGCACCACCGGCTTGTCCCCGCGCGGGGGCACATGCCAGGCGATCACGCGCTCGCCGTCGGCGGTGTCGAGCACCACCTCTTCCGCCTCCGGCAGGCCCGCCACGGCGGGCGCGGTGCGAATGCGCTCGGGAAAATACTGCAGCGCGCGCTGCGTGACATAGAGCAGCGCGACGAAGGCGCCATAGCCGAGGAGCGTGAAGATCACGAGCCACTTCAAGGTGTTCATTGCCCTGTCATATCACGGCGCCTTTACAGCCATCTGTCAAAGCTTACAGTTGCCCCCAGGGATCGGCACGAGTCGGAAAGCAAGATGAATTCTTGGCAGGCATGCCCGACGATCGGCGCCGGCATGATCGGCAACGTGCTCGAATGGTACGATTTTGCGATCTACGGCTATTTA
>JBKOXY010000060.1:0-7227 GCA_046725125.1 Pseudomonadota bacterium
CTCAACCCCGCTCGCTGCGACCACGGTCTCAGCGCGGCCCGAGAGGGCATGCGCCTTCAACGGGGGAGGGGGAAGCCTGCTGTCATTTTCCGGGCGCGCGGCGAGCGCCCGCAGTCGAGCGGAGGAGAGCATGCCGGCTGAGCCGCGCTGCTCGACCGGCCAGCGGGGGAACCGCGTGCCTACGCGCTGTTTGCGCACTGCTTTACCTGCGGCAAGGACATCCACGCCGCCAAGCGTATTGCCGAAGGCTTGACCGCGCTTGGCATCGCCGTGCTGCGCTTCGACTTCACCGGCCTCGGCTCAAGCGAAGGCGAATTCGCCAACACCACATTCTCCTCCAATATCTCCGACCTGGTCGCGGCCGCGAACGAGCTGCGCCGGCGCGCCGCCGCGCCCGCGATCCTCATCGGCCACAGCCTCGGTGGCACCGCGGTGCTCGCCGCCGCCGCCGAGGTGGCGGAGGCGCGCGCGGTGGTGACGATCGCCGCGCCCTGCGATCCCGCCCACGTGACCGGCCTGTTCAAGGATCGTCTCGACGAGATCGGCGCCAAGGGCGAGGTCGAAGCGACCCTCGCGGGTCGGCAGTTTCGCATCAGCCGCGGCTTCGTCGACGACCTCGCCGAGCATAAGCTCCTCGATCGCATTGCCAACCTGCGCAAGGCATTGCTGATCTTCCACTCGCCGACCGACGAGGTCGTTGCCGTCGACAATGCAAGCCGCATCTTCGCCGCGGCGAAGCATCCCAAAAGCTTCGTCTCGCTCGCCGGCGCCGATCACCTCTTGAGCCGCCGCAGCGACGCGGCCTACGTCGCCAACGTTATCCACGCGTGGGCCGAGCGCTATCTCGACATGCCGCAACTCGCGCCCGAGGCGCCGCACGATCCCAACACCGTCGTCGTTCGCGAAACCGGTCGGGGCCGCTTCCAGCAGGCGATCGCGGTTCGCTCGCATCGCTTCCTAGCCGACGAGCCGGTCGAGGTCGGTGGCATCGACAGCGGCCCGGGTCCTTACGACCTCGTGCTTGCGGGCCTGGGAGCCTGCACGGCCATGACGCTTCGACTCTATGCCGAGCGCAAGGCGCTGCCGCTCGAGCGGGTGACGGTCGAACTCAGCCATTCCAGAATCCACGCCGCCGATTGTGAAGATTGCGAGACCAAGGAAGGGATGATCGACCGCATCGAGCGGGCCATCACATTGCGCGGCGCGCTCGATGCCGAGCAGCGGCGGCGGCTGCTCGAAATCGCCGACAAGTGTCCGGTCCATCGCACCCTGACATCGGAGATCGACATCCGGACGGTGGAGCGGCGCGAGGCGGATGATCGCGGGACGCGCGGCGTGTAAAATTGACGGGCGAATCGACAGCCGGATGCGACTATGGCGCGACAACGGAGGGCACCGAAGTCGGCTCCCCGTGAAAGCGGCGATCCAGCGCCGGCTTGATTCCGCCTTCGCATGGATGAGCGGAGTTTCGATGTAACCTTTGCCGAGTTCATAATCGCGGAACCAAATGGGAGGAAACCAATGAACGCGGGCACGGAAGGTACGATCGACACGAAGCGGCTGATATTTCCCGCCCTCGGCGGGCTCTACCAAAGCATTGCACCCTACAGCTACGCCATCATCCGTTTCTGCGCGGGAGCGATCGTCATCTATCACGGCTATATGAAACTCTTCGGCGGCTTCGCTGGGCCGGTTGCGCAGAATGTTCTGACGCCGCTTGGCTTCCCGGCGCCGCAGGCCTGGGCCTACTTCCTCGGCGTCCTGGAATTTTTTGGCGGCGCGGCGCTCGCCGTGGGATTTCTCACGCGTCCGCTTGCGCTCATGTTCACCGTGCAGATGGCGATCGTGACCTACTGGCACGCGGGCAACGGATATTTCTTCTCGAGCCCGCGCGGCGGCTGGGAGTTCCCGTTGCTGTTGACGATCCTCTACGCGGCGATCTTCTTCCGCGGCGCCGGGCGTTGTGCCGTCGATCGCATGATCGGCAAAGAGTTTTAGAACCTACTCCGTCGAAGACGGCGTAAACGCTGGTCCGGCGCGTTATTGACCCGCGCTGTCGCGGCGGGGGCGGAGAATGCAATTTTGGCGGATCAGCCGCGGGGCCAGCGTCTGCGACAAGGCAGCGCTGCGACATTGCGCCCTGCGACACCATGCCAGCAATCGTAAACGCGACGGATCGTCTCGCCGCGATTGATTCGCCCGTGGGCGTGGCCGAGCCTTGCAGGCACGCAGTCAAGGCACAAGGGGCAAGCCATGAGCCTGCTGGTAATTTTCATCATAAGCTTGGTGATCGGTCAGTCGCTCTCCATCGGTTTAGGTTTGCTGGTCGAGCGTTATTCGACCCCCTACACCGGGCTGGTGACCTTCATCACTAGCTATTTCCTGATGTTCTGGCTGGCTTGGCGCTTTGCGGTCCGCATCACGGCGCCGAGGTCGCCGTAACGCGACGGGTTGAGCGGCGCCGGAAAGTCATCGACGAGCGAAGCGGCGTGAGCGGCCGTTATTGTCGGCTGCCTGATCCGTGCATCGAGAGCTCGGGCAGGGTGTCGCCGAACGCGGTGCCCTTCTTGCCGGCCGCGACGCCAACTTCGTAGAGCGCCTGCATGTATTGGCCGTCGAACGGCCCGCGGCTCGGATGGTCGAAGCTCGGGTCGACGTGGGCGATGCGCAGTGCGATGCCGTGGCGCTGCGCGCCGATATAGATCAACATGACCTCCGCACGCAGCGCCGCTGTCAGCGCCACGCCGATGGAGCGGCCGAGCACGCCGGGAATGTTGCGGTCCGGCATTTTGAACTCGGGTCCGAGCTTCGAGTTCACGATCACGTAGAGCTGGTTGAGCGGGGGACGCGATGTGCTGCGCGCGGAGAGCATCGTTTCCGGCATGACGAAGAACGGCGCGGTCAGCGTGCCGTCGCCGTGCAGTTCCTGGAATTTCTTGCCGTTCGCCTCCACCTCGATGGCGACGGGCGAAAAAAATCCGGGAATGCTCGAGGACGCGAGCAGGATGTCACGAAACAGCTTGACCCCTTGCTCGCCCCGTGCGGCGATCGCGCCCATGTTCCAGACCACGCGGCGTCCGGCATCGAGATTGGTGGTCGCGACGAACAGGCGCCGCCCGCGCGCGTGCTCGGCGGCGATCTCAGAAAGCAGCGTTGGCGTCACCCGCTGCTCGATCAAGCGCTTGAGCGGCCAGTAATCGAACAGGCTGTCGCGGGTCGTGCGATCTTCGAAGATATCCGCCGCCCCGATCGTGGTGAAATTCTTGTGCACCTCCTCGTCGTATTTGGGTCCGAGAAAGGCGAAAGGAGCAATCAGCGCGCCGATGCTCACCCCGGTCACGACCGCGAATTCGGGCCGCGTGCCCGATTCGCTCCAGCCGGTGAGCACCCCCGCGCCGTAGGCGCCATCCGAGCCGCCGCCCGAAATCGCCAGCCAAGGTCCGCTCGCCTGCGGTAGGAGGCGCGCAAATTCCGTCTCCGAATCGCCCCAGGTTCGCGCGTCCGGAATGCCGGGAATGACCGCAACGTCCTCGTCCTGCACCGTGAAGGGAGCGCGCTCCTGTTGCTCCTTCGGTGCAGCTTTGGGTGCCGCCCCTTTTCTCTCGACCCGCTTCTTGGCCGCGGCGAGTTGCTGCGCGTGCGCGGACGCCCACTCGAGCGGCGGGAACACAACCAGGATCGCGCAAGTCATCAGCCCGACGGCAAAACCCGAAAAAATACGCAGCCTATGCAAAGCTCTCCTCCAATCGCTGCGACGCGTCGCGGTCCGATAGGATTTTGGCATTCGCGATTACGAATCATCGCGGGAATGAGCGGAGGTTTCCGCCGTGCGCGCTCAACCCCGGCTCGCGCTCCACACGCCGGCGCAGCTCCCGTTGGGGCCTTGGCCGCGCCAGCTCCCGCTGCCGGTGCTGCGCGAAAGCCGGCCCGAGCCGACGGCGTATTGCGGGCCGCTGGAAAGCCTCACGGTGACATTGCCGGACGGTGATACGCGTCCCGTAAGGCTGACCGGTCCGCCGCCCGCGTAATAAACCACTCCTCTGCTGATCGTTACGCCGTACCGGTATGCTTGGTCGCAAGGACCGCTCCTGGTGACGACAGTCACGCTCCATGGGCCGTCGAACGACGCTGCCAGTGCGGACGTGCCGGCAGCAAACATCGTGACGGCGAAGAGCGTCGCCAGCGTGACGGCGCGGATGGAATGGCTGATCATGGGGACCCTCGTCTTGTGGCGCCTTTGGCCGGCGCCTGGTTGTGGTCGTTCTGCCTTTATCTTCATCATGGGCAGAGCGATGGCTGGCCTCGCTCACAACGCGGTGCGGCATGGTTAGCAGAAGGCATGTGATGAAAGAAGGGGTTTTGCCATCTCTACTGTTGAAATGGATCGCGCGCCACCCGCCCCACGATCATGTTATTATTGTGTTCGACGCGGGGCGCGCGCGACCCGCGCCGGCGCCGAAAATTCAAGCGATAGCAGGAGGAACGCCCATGAAACCGCTTAAGCTTGGTCTCAGCCTTGCCGCCACGCTTGCGGTTTCGCTTACGGTCACACAAGCCTGCGCACAAGGCGGCAAATCGGGGGTCGAGCGCCTCTACATCTTGAATTGCGGGGAGGGCGTCGTCGGCGACATTTCGCGCTGGTCCTGGGGTGAACGTGGGCAAGTCGATGGACTTCGTCGACAGCTGCTACCTGATCAAGCACGGCCAAGACTGGCTTTTATGGGATACCGGCGTGGCCGACGCCATCGCCGCCATGCCCGAGGGGCAGCGCCCCCCCGATCCGCGCATGACGCACTGGCGGCGGCCGAAGACACTTGCCGCTCAGCTCGATCAGCTCGGCGTGAAACCGTCCGACATCAAATACGTCGCCGTCTCCCACACCCATCCCGACCACATCGGCAACATGACGCTGTTCCCGCAGAGCATGCTGCTGGTGCAGAAGGCCGAGTACGAGTGGCCCGCACCGGTCGGTCCGCGCTTCAAACCGGACCATCCGGTGACCAAGCTCGAGGGCGATCACGACGTTTTCGGTGACGGCAGCGTGATGATTATCTCCACGCCCGGACACACCCCCGGCCATCAGAGCCTGCTGGTCAAACTTCCCAAGACCGGCGCCGTGCTGCTCTCGGGCGATGCGGTGCACTTCAAGGAAAATTGGGAGAACCGGCGCGTGCCGGAAAACAACGACAGCAAGGACAAGACCGTCGCCTCGATGCAGCGCATGGCGGACGTCATGGCGAAGGAAAAGGCGCAGCTTTGGATCAATCACGACAAGGTGCAGCGCGACGGCCAGAAGATGTCGCCCGAGTACTACGAGTGAGCGGGCGTATGCTTGCGCGCATTGGCAGCGTCTGCGGCACGCTCGTCCTCGCCTGCGCGATCGGCGCGGCGCAAGGAGAGACGGCACACGCGCAGACTGCCTATCCAAATCGCCTGGTGACGCTAGTCGTGCCTTATCCCGCCGGCGGCACGGCCGACCTTCTGTGCCGCCTTGCTGCCGACAAGGCGAGCAGCAATCTCGGTGGGCAGGTGGTGGTCGAGAACCGCCCGGGCGGCGCGGGCGGGCGCATCGGCACCGAGGCGGTGTTGCGCGCGCCGCCCGACGGCTACACGCTTCTGTGCGCGGCGCAACTCACCTTCAGCGTCACCCACCTCTTGTTTTCGAAGGCGTCGTTCGACCCGCGCGCGCTCGAGCCGGTCAGCGTGCTGGCGACCTATCCACTCATCTTGATCGCGCGCGCTGACCTCCCCTTCAATGGCTTGCAGGACCTCATCGGTTACGCGCGCGCCAATCCCGGAAAGATCAACTATGGCCAAGGCAAGGGCCAGACCGGACATCTCCTCGGCGAGCTGTTGATGCTCAAGGGCAAGTTCCGCATGACGGAAATTCCCTATCGCGGCAGTGCGCCTGCCATCAACGATCTGCTCGCTGGAAATATCGATGTGGTGCCGGATTATCTTCTCGCCAACAAAGCGAACATCGATGCCGGCAAGCTCAAATTGCTGGCCACCGGCAGCCGCGAGCGGCTCAAGGATTACCCGCGGGTCGCGACCATCGCGGAGACCTTGCCCGGCGTCTACGCCGATACCTGGATGGCGGTGGCGGCGCCTCCCGGCACGCCCACGGAGACCGCCAAAAAAGTATCGGAGGCGATCAGGCAGGGATTCCAGCAGAGCGATCTGCGGGCGCGCATCCTTGCGCTGGAAGCCGATCCGCTCGCCAGCACGCCGCAGGACATGCGCGAGTTGATCCACCAAAGTCTGGAAACTTGGGGCCCGGTGGTCGAGGCGGCCAAGATCGTCGTGGAATGACTCGCAAGCAGTACTGGCAGTGGACGATGGCGTTGCACGTCGTTTGTGAACTTAGGGACCAGAATCGAATGTAAGGCTGGATTCCCGCTTGCGCGGGAATGAGCGGAGGGACAATGCTTGCAGTTATGAGGAGCCGCTGATGGCGTTCAGCTCTGTCACCGCTCGGCATCGGTGCTTGCGCCGGCGCGGGATCGGCGTTGCGCTCGCGCTCGCCGCCATCCTGGCGGCGCCTGAGGGCCGGGCGCAGGATTATCCTTCGCGTGCGGTGAAAATCATCGTGCCGTTTCCTGCCGGCGGCACCGCGGACGTGATGCCGCGCATCTTCAGCGACTGGCTGTCGAAGAAGTGGGGACATCCGGTGGTGATCGAGAACCGCACCGGCGCCGCCGGCAACATCGGCGCCGAGGCGGTTGCCAAGGCCGACCCCGACGGCTACACGCTGCTCGCCGCGCCGCCGCCGCCGCTGGTGATCAACCACAACCTCTATCCGAAGCTCGGCTTCGATCCGACCGAATTCGTGCCCATCGTCATCATGGGGCGGGTGCCGAACGCGCTCGTCGTCAACGCCAAGGTGCCCATCGCCAGCGTCGCGGACTTGATCGCCTACGCCAAAGCCAATCCCGGCAAGCTCACCTGCGCTACACAGGGCAACGGCACCACCTCGCATCTGACCTCCGAGCTGTTCCAGCTGATGGCGGACGTTAAGTTCCAGCAAGTGCCGTATCGCGGCTCGGCGCCGGCGCTGACCGACCTCGCGGCCGGCAACGTCGATCTCATGTTCGACATTCTCGGCGTCTCGCTGGCACTCGTGAACGGCGGACAGCTCAAGCTCTTGGGCGTGGCCACGCCCAAGCGCATGGCCGCGCTGCCGCAGGTGCCGACGATCGCGGAGACGCTGGGAGGCTTCGAGTCGGC
>JBKOXY010000506.1:0-17601 GCA_046725125.1 Pseudomonadota bacterium
TCCACCGCCGCGCAGGCGATCGAGAACCCCACCGCGGAGCGCACGCCGGCGACCGCGCATCTCTTCATCGTCAATCCGCTGACCGGCCACGGGATGGACAACCTGTTCTCGACCCATCCGTCGACCGAGAATCGCATCGCCGCGCTGGAGCGATTGGCGGCGGAGATCGGTTCAGGCGGGTACAGCCCGCAGCCGGCCGCCCCCGCATATCCCCGGCGTCCGCCAGGTCCTTGGGGCAATCCAGGCGGCCGCGCTGAGAATCGCAGCCCCTGGGGTTGATGCCCTCGAGCGCTCGCTGCGTGCCGCCGTTTCATGGCAAATGACGGGCATGGCCCGTACCGATTTCGCCACTGAGCCTCCCGGCCTCGCCACGCGGCGGATCGCGGTCGACATCCTCGATGGCGTGCTGCGCCGCCACCGCCCGCTCGACGAACAGCTTGACGATCGGGCGGCGCACCCTGATTTCGCAGCGCTTGCGCATCGCGACCGCGCGCTGGTGCGCGCCTTGGTGACGGTGGTGTTGCGCCGGCTCGGTACGTTGCGCCATCTCCTCGGCCACTGGCTCAAGCTTCCCGCCGACGCGCCGCGGATCGAAACCGTCCTGCTCGTCGGCGCCGCACAAATCCTGTGGCTCGAAGTCGCCGACCACGCCGCCGTCGACCTCGCGGTACGCCTGGTGCAGGCCGACCGACGCGCGGCGCGCTATGCCGGCCTGGTCAACGCGGTGCTGCGGCGCGTCGCGCGCGAGGGCGCGCAATTCCTCGCCGCCGTCGACACGATCGCGCTCGATACGCCGGAGTGGCTGATGGCGCGCTGGGTGAAGACCTACGGCGCGGAGACCGCGCGCGCGATCGCCCTCGCCAACGGGGAGGAACCCGCGCTCGATCTGACGGTGAAGGACGATCCCGAACATTGGGCTAGAGTGCTCGGCGGACGCGTGCTGCCGACCGGCTCGGTGCGCGTGATCGCGCACGGACCGATATCGCAGCTCCCGGGCTATGCCGAGGGCGCGTGGTGGGTGCAGGACGCCGCCGCGGCGCTGCCGGCGAAGCTCTTCGGCGACGTGCGCGGCCGCACCGTCGCGGATCTGTGCGCGGCGCCGGGCGGCAAGACCGCCCAGCTCGCGGCCGCAGGCGCCCGCGTCATCGCCGTCGACCGCGCGCCGGGGAGGCTCGAACGGCTGCGGCAGAACCTCGCCCGCCTCCATCTCACGGCAGAAACGATCGCCGTCGACGTCACGCAATGGCGGGCAGGGCCGTTCGACGCCGTCCTCCTCGATGCCCCCTGCTCGTCGACGGGGACCATCCGCCGCCATCCCGACATCCCCTGGCTCAAGCGCGCGGCCGACATCGCTGCGCTCGCAGCCCTGCAACGGCGACTCGTGGCCCAGGCGAGCGAGCTGACAAAGCCGGGCGGCACGCTGGTCTATTGCACCTGCTCGCTCGAGCCGGAGGAGGGGGTCGACGTCATCCGCGATCTTCTCGATCACAATCCAAACCTGCGCCGCGAGCCGATCTCGGCGGGTGAAGTCCACGGTCGCTCCGAGTGGCTGACGGCGGACGGCGACCTGCAGACCCTGCCATGTCACCTGCCGGACCCTGATTCGCGCATGGGGGGCCTCGACAGCTTCTACGCCGCCCGTCTGCAAAGGATTTGAAGGGGTTATGCCGGTTGGCCGCCGCCGCGGCCTTCGCTATGTTCCGCCCCGCGGGACTGCGAACGCCCGCGCGGGAGGGAGCCAACGCCTCGATGGCGCGCGTTTCGGTCGCGGAAGGCACTCGATTGTCCGTGTTCCTGGCGCGTGGCCTCCTTGGCAGGCTCACCAGCCGCGTCACGACGCATCCCATCGTCAACTGGCCATTTTCCTTCGGCAAGGCGGACCGCATCGTCATCGCGCCGCAGGACTTGCGGACCAGCGATGCAACCCGCGCCAGCGAAATCTATGCCGGCCGCTTCGCCTTCGCAGGCAAGGTCGTCAGCTGCGATTCCCGCTCTCCCTTCGAGATGACCCCGCCGTCCGAGGACTGGGCGGCCGCGCTCTTCGGCTTCGGCTGGCTGCGCCACCTGCGCGCGGCCGACTCCGGCATCACCCGCGCCAATGCCCGCGCGCTGGTCGACGAGTGGATCACGCTCAACAGCTCCCATGACCCGATTGCCTGGCGTCCCGACGTGGTCGCGCGCCGGGTCGTGTCGTGGCTCAGCCAGGCGCCGTTGGTGCTCGACGATGCCGACGCGCGGTTCTATCGCCGCTTCCTGCGCAGCCTGACGCGGCAGGTCCGCCATCTGCGCCACACGGTTTGGCAGGCGCGCGACGGGGTGCCGCGCCTGCAGGCCGCGATCGCGCTGAACTATGCGGCGCTCTGCATGGCGCGCCAGCACCGCCATATCCGCGCCGCGACCAAGCGGCTTTCGGACGAGCTCACGCGCCAGATCCTGCCCGACGGCGGCCATATCAGCCGCAATCCCGGCGCCCTCATCGAATTGCTCGTCGACCTCTTGCCGCTGCGGACCGCGTTCACCGCCCGCAACATCGTACCGCCGCCGGCGCTGCTCAACGCCATCGACCGCATGATGCCGATGCTGCGCTTCTTCCGGCACGGCGACGGCAATTTCGCGCTCTTCAACGGCATGGGCCCGACGCCGACCGACCTGCTCACCACCATTCTCGCCTACGACGACGCGCGCGGCACGCCGCTCGCCAACGCGCCCCATTCCGGCTATCAGCGCCTGGAAAGCGCCGGCACGCTCGTCTTGATGGATGCCGGGCGTCCGCCGCCGATGGCGGTGAGCCAGGAAGCCCATGCCGGCTGCCTGTCGTTCGAACTCTCGGCCAAGCAGAACCGCATCGTCGTCAATTGCGGATTGCCGGTGGCGAGCCGCGAAGGCTGGCGGCAAGTCGCACGCACGACAGCCGCGCACTCCACCGTCACGCTCAACGATACGTCGTCATGCCGCTTCATCGAAGCAGGTCCCATCAGGCGCATGCTGTACGGCACGCCCATGATCGCCGGCCCGCGCGAGGTCGCGGTCGCCCGCGAGGAGCAGGGGGACGGCATCGTGCTGCGCGCATCGCACGACGGTTACGCCGGCATCTTCAACGTCATCCACGAGCGCGTGCTCGTGCTCTCCGCCGACGGACGCAGGCTCGACGGCGAAGACCTGTTCACGCCGGCGCGCGGCGCGGTGGTGCCGGCGGACCGCGATCAGTTCGCGGTGCGCTTTCACCTGCATCCGTCGGTCAAGGCCAATCGGCTGTCCGACGGGCACAGCGCCATGCTGGCGATGCCGAACAAGGAGGTGTGGACGTTTAGCGCCTACGAGGACCGCGTCGACATCGAGGAGAGCGTCTATCTCGCCGGCCCCGACGGACCGCGCCGCACGGTGCAGCTCGTCATCTATGGCCGCGCCCGCAACGTGATGCGGGTGCAGTGGACCTTTGCCCCGCACGCCGTGCAAGGCCCCGGCACCGCCGGCGCCCGCCGCGGTCGCGACGACGAACCGCAGCTGCCATTGTGATGCTTGTTCCGCTTCGCTTTGAATGCCGCTCTCGCTGTGATACCCGCTAGTCCATCATGACCGACCGCCTCCGCCGCGTCTCTCGCGCTCTCATTTCCGTTTCCGACAAGTCGGGCGTCGTCGAGTTTGCGCGTGCGCTGGCGGGGGAGGCAATCGAGCTCGTCTCGACCGGAGGCACTCGCAAAGCGCTGGCGGACGCGGGCCTTCCCGTCCTCGATGTGTCCGAGCTGACCGGCTTCCCCGAAATGATGGACGGCCGGGTGAAGACGCTGCATCCCAAGATCCATGGCGGCCTGCTCGCGATGCGCGACAACGCGGATCACGCCGCCACGATGCGCTCGCACGACATCCGCCCGATCGATCTCCTCGTCGTGAGCCTCTATCCGTTCGAGGCAACCGTCGCGAAGGGCGCCGATTTCGAAACCTGCATCGAGAACATCGACATCGGCGGCCCGGCCATGATCCGCGCCGCGGCCAAGAATCACGCCGACGTGGCGGTCGTGGTCGATCCCAGCGACTATGCGGTCGTGCTGGCAGAGCTCAGGCAACACGGCGGCGCGACCACGCTCGCGCTGCGCCGCAAGCTCGCCGCCAAGGCCTATGCCCGCACCGGCGTCTATGACGCCGCGATCTCCAACTGGTTCGCGGATCAGCTCTCGGAACCCGCGCCCGCCTTCCGCGCGATCGGCGGTCGCCTCGTCGAACCGTTGCGCTACGGCGAGAACCCGCATCAATCGGCGGCGTTCTATCGCACGAGCGATCTGCGGCCCGGCGTCGCCACCGCCCGCCAGGTGCAGGGCAAAAAGCTCTCCTACAACAACATCAACGACACCGACGCGGCCTACGAATGCGTCGCCGAGTTCGATCCTCGGCGCACGGCGGCCTGCGTCATCGTCAAGCACGCCAATCCGTGCGGCGCCGCCGAGGGCGCGAGCCTCGTCGACGCCTATCGCAAGGCGCTAGCCTGCGATCCGGTGTCGGCCTTCGGCGGGATCGTGGCGGTGAACCGCACGCTCGATGCCGACGCCGCGCGCGCCATCACCGACATCTTCACCGAGGTGATCATCGCGCCCGACGCGAGCGAGGAAGCAATCGCCATTGTCGGCGCCAAGAAGAACCTTCGCTTGCTCGTTGCCGGCGGCCTGCCCGATCCGCGCGCAGGAGGCATGATCGTGAAATCGGTCGCCGGCGGCTTGCTCGAGCAATCCCGCGACAACGCCGTGGTCGACGACATGACGCTCAAGGTCGTAACCAGGCGCGCGCCCACCAACGCCGAGCTCACCGATCTCGCCTTTGCCTTCCGCATCGCCAAGCACGTGAAGTCGAACACCATCGTCTATGCCAAGGACTGCGCCACGGTCGGCATCGGCGCCGGCCAGATGAGCCGGATCGATTCCGCCCGCATCGCCGCGCGCAAGGCCGAGGACGCGGCCAAGGCGGCGGGGTTGCAAGCGCCGCTCACCAAAGGTTCGGTGGTCGCGTCAGACGCCTTCTTTCCCTTCGCCGACGGCCTTCTGGCCGCGGTCGAGGCGGGCGCGACCGCCGTGATCCAGCCCGGCGGTTCCGTGCGCGACGACGAGGTGATCAAGGCGGCCGACGATCACGGCGTCGCCATGGTGTTCACCGGAACACGACACTTCAGGCATTGAACGCGTGTTCCGGCGGAACACACTCTCTCAATTCTTCACCAAGTCCCCCAACAGGCTCGCCGCCACCGAGAGCTTGGATAGCGTCAGCCCGGAATTGGCGATCTCGTTGACCGCCATGCGGATGCGGTCGACTTCGGCCTTGCGCGGCGCGACCCAGGCTTCCACCGCCTGCGGCCCGGCGACGCCGTTACCCGCCATGGCGGCCGTGAGCCGCCGCTCGGCGTCGCCGATCGAATCGAGCGCGCGGTCGAGCGCAAGGCGATCGAAATAATCGGAAATGACGATGCCGCGCGCGGCGCTGGCGATGTGATCGAGACGAAAGAACGCCGCGGCCGCGAAATAGATGGCCGCGACCTCGGCGATATCCTGCCCGGTGCGCTCGGCGACCATGGCGATGTCGGGCGCGGCGACGAGCGCCGGCAGCGCGGCGAGACGGCGCGCAAGCTCGTGCGGCACGCCTTGCTTGCGCAGATCGGCCTCGCGCCCTTTGCGCGCGGCGGCGGCCGCCTCCGGCAGCGCGGTGTCGAGCGCGGCCTCGACCGCCGCGACGCCCGCGCGATAGTGCGCGACGATCGCGGCCAGCCCCTGCGCCAGGTCGACGTTGCGCAGGAACCAAACCAAACGGTCGAGCAAGAGGTCCTCGACCGCCTGATAGAGCTCGAGCTGCAGCTTGCCGGAAATCTTGGTGTCGAGCGCGTCAATCTCGGAGTTGAGCGCGGTCATGCCGTAGCTGTCGCGCACGGCGGCGAAGGCGGCGGCAATGCGCGCCGGCGGCGCGCCGGTCTGATCGCCGATACGCACCAAAAGCGAGGGGCCGCCCCGATTGATCATGGAATTGGCGAGCTGCGTGGCGATGATCTCGCGCCGCAGCCGGTGGTGCTCGAGCGCGTCGGGGAATTGGCCCGCGATGGCCTTGGGAAAATAACGGCCGAGTTCGCGGCCGAGATAGGGATCGTCCGGCACGCTCGATTGCACGAGCTCGTGGTTGAGCGAGAGCTTGGCGTAGGCGAGCAGCACCGACAGCTCGGGCCGCGTCAACGTCTGCGAGCGCCGCCGGCGCTCGGCGATCTCCATGTCGTCGGGCAGAAACTCCACGGCGCGGTCGAGCTCGCCGGCCGTCTCCAGCGTCTGCATCAGCCGCTGCTCGAAGCCGAGGTCCTCGAGCCCGCGCCGCTCCGCGAGCGAGATCGCGAGCGTCTGCAGATAATTGTTGCGTAGCACGAGCGCCGCCACGTCCTCGGTCACGTCGGCCAACAGCGCATCGCGAGCCAGCCGCGAGAGCCGACCGTCGCGCAGCGGCCGCGCCAGCGCGATCTTGATGTTGACTTCGAGGTCGGAGGTATTCACGCCGGCGGAATTGTCGATGGCATCGGTGTTGAGTCTCACGCCGCGTAGCGCCGCCTCGATCCGGCCCCGCTGCGTCATGCCGAGATTGGCGCCCTCGCCGATCACCTTGGCGCGGATCTCCGCGCCGGTGACGCGGACCGCGTCATTGCCGCGGTCGCCGACCGCATCGTCGCTCTCCGATGACGCGCGCACATAGGTGCCGATGCCGCCGAAGAAGAGCAGATCGACCGGCGCTTTGAGGATCGCCTTGATCACCTCGTCCGGGGTCGCCTTGGCCGCTGCGAAGCCGAGCGCAGCCCGTGCTTCAGGGGAAAGCGCAATCTCCTTCGACGCGCGCGAAAACACGCCGCCGCCTCTGGAAATGAGCGTCCGGTCGTAGTCCTGCCAGCTCGAGCGCGGCAGATCGAACAGGCGCTGCCGCTCGCCGAAGCTTTTATCCGGATCGGGAGCGGGATCGATGAAAATGTCGCGGTGGTCGAACGCGGCGACGAGCTTGATCGTCCGCGCCCGCAGCATGCCGTTGCCGAATACGTCGCCCGACATGTCGCCGACGCCGACGACGGTGAACGGCGTCGCGCCGATGTCGACGTCCATCTCGCGGAAATGGCGCTTGATCGATTCCCAAGCGCCGCGGGCGGTGATGCCCATCTTCTTGTGGTCGTAGCCGGCCGAGCCGCCGGACGCGAAGGCGTCGTCGAGCCAGAAGCGGTGCTCCCGCGCGATGGCGTTGGCGAGATCGGAGAACGTCGCCGTGCCCTTGTCGGCGGCGACGACGAGATAGGGATCGTCGTCGTCATGGCGCACGACGTTGTCGGGCGCGATAACCTCCTTGTCGGCGAGGTTATCGGTGATGTCGAGCAAGGTGGAGATGAAGAGCTTATAGGCGTCCGTGCCCTCGGCCTGCACGACCTCGCGCGACCCGCCCTTGAGCAACAGCTTGGGCACGAACCCGCCCTTGGCACCGACCGGAACGATGACCGCGTTCTTGACCTGCTGCGCCTTGGCCAGGTTGAGAATTTCGGTGCGAAAGTCCTGCGGCCGGTCCGACCAGCGGATGCCGCCGCGCGCGACCTTGCCGAAACGCAGGTGCACGCCTTCGACCCGGGGCGAATAGACGAAGATCTCATAGCGCGGTCGCGGCAGCGGCACGGCGTCAAGCGAGCGGCTTGCAAACTTGATGGCGATGAGCTGCTTCGGCTGCCCGCCGGCGTCGATCTGATAGAAATTGGTGCGGATCGCCGCTTGGATCGCATTGACGAAGCGGCGCAGGATTCGGTCCTCGTCGAGGCTTTCAACCCCTCGCAGCGCGGCCTCGATCGCGCCGGCGATCTCGGCCTCGCGCGCCTTGCGCTCGTCGGCGGAAATGTCGAGGCGCGGATCGAAGCGCGCGTTGAACAAGCCGACGAGATCGGCGGCGATCGAGGCATGCTTGACCAAGGTCGCCCACATATAGCCCTGGGAATAGGGCACGTGGATTTGCCGCAGAAAGCGTGAGATCGTGCGGATCAGCGCCACGTCGCGCCACGCCAGTGCGGCCGCCAGCACGAGCGCGTTGTAGCCGTCGTTCTCGGCGCCGCCGCGCATCACCACCAGGAAGGCCGTTTCGAGGGCGTGCTTGTTGACCTCAAGCGCGACCGCGCGGCCGTCGGCGCGCTCGAGCAACATATCGTGAAACCAGACGTCCGCCTTGGCCTGCGCGTCGTCTTGGGTGTCGTCTTGGGGATCGGCACGGCGAGCGATCCGATAGGTGCGCTCGTCCACGACCTTGAAGCCCATGTTCTCGAGCACCGGGACGCGCTCGGACAGCGGGATCGGCCGGTTGTAGCTCCACACCTTCAGCCCGACGCAGTCGCCCGGGTCGCCGCCGCGACGGTGAAAGTCGACGCCGAGCGGACGGCTCGGGGTGAGGCCTTCGATGATGCGGATGTCGCCGAGGGCGGTAACGGGAGAATAGTTCTCCTGATATCCCTCGGAGAAGGCGTCGCGGTAACGCTTGAGGAGCGCGCGCCCCCGCGCCGCATCGTAGACGCGCGCGAGCTCGTCGGCGAGCTCATCGACCCAGGTGCGCACGATCGCCTCGATCGCGCGCTCGAGGCTGGCGCGGTCCGGATGCGGCGCCTCGCCCGGCGAAAGCGCGATGATGAAGTGGACGCGGACGAGCGGCCCCTCAGGGAAGAATGGATGGAAGGCGCTCACGCGGCCCTTGTAGGCGTCGGCGAGATAATCGCCGATCGCTTTGCGCACGCCGCTGCCGAAGCGCTCGCGCGGGACGTAAACGAGGACCGAGACGAAGCGATCGAAGCGGTCGCGCCGCGGCAAGACCCGCACGCGCGGACGCTCGTCGAGCTGCAGCACCGCGAGCGCGAAGTGATAGAGCGTGTCCTCGTCGAGCTGAAACAGCTCGTCGCGCGGGTAATTCTCCAACACGTTGACCAGCGCCTTGCCGGAGTGGCCGTCCGGATCGAAGCCCGCGCGCGCCATCATCGCGTCGACCTTGCGGCGCAAGTATGGAATCGACCGGGTCGAGCGGGTATAGGCGGTGGACGTGAACAGGCCGACGATGCGGAACTCGCCGACGAGCTTGCCGTCGCGATCGAAGCGCTTCACGCCCACGTAGTCCATGTAGACGCGCCGGTGCACGCGCGAGCGCACCGCGGCCTTGGTGATGATGAGCAGCGTCGGCTGCTTGAGCAGCGCGCGCATCTGCGGCGTGATGACGAGGGGCTGATTCCAACGTTGCAGCACCCGCATATCGCGGGCGCGCAAAATGCCGAGTCCGCTCTCGAAGATGGGCTCGAGCGCGTCCTCGCCGGCGGTGAACTGGTAGTTGCGGATGCCGAGGAAGGTGAAATTGTTGTCTGCGAGCCATTCCAGGAACGCGATGGCCTCGGCGATTTCGGCCGCCGGCAATGGCGGCGGATTGGCCTTGAGCTCGGCGATCACGTCGGCCACGCGCGCGGTCATCGCCCGCCAGTCCTGAACGCAAAGGCGCACGTCGGCGAGCGCCCGCTCGATGGCCTCCACGATCTCGGCGCGGCGCCCTTCCTCGTCGATACGCTCGAGATGGATGTAGATGACGCTTTCGCGCAGCGCGCCGGCGGCGGGCTTTATCCCCTTGAAGGCGGTGAGGCGGCCGGCTTCGTCGCGCACGACGGTGAGGACGGGATGCACGACGAACCGGACTTCGATCCCGCGTTCGGCGAGTTCGGCCAGCACCGAATCCACCAGGAACGGCATGTCGTCGTTGACGATCTCGAGCACGGAATCGTTGCGCGGCCGCTCGCGACCGTGTGCATCGGGAGTGTCGAGACGGATCTTCGGCACGCCCGGCTTGCGCACGGCCAGCAACGACCATGCATTCGCGGCGAGCTCGGCGAGCTGGCGCGGGTCGTAACGCATGAGGTCTTCGGGGACGGCGTGGGCGAACAGCGCGGCGATGAAATCCTCCGGCACCTCGCGGTTGTCGCTGCGCAGGATGTTGCCGGCCGCGGCGATCAGCGCCGCTTCGGCGCGCTCTTCATCGGTGCCGGGAAGGTCGGCGGCTGCCATCGCGTTGTCCCTCGGCGCGCGCGCCCGCGGTCAAGGCTCGCATTCCTTAAGCCCCCAGGCGCTTAAGTGCCAAGCGCTTAAACGCCAGGTAGTTAAGGCCCAAGTGTGTAAGTACCAAGTGTTTAAGCGCCAAGTGTTTAGGCGTGAAGTCCTCGACCCTCAAGTCTTTCCAACCTGGGCTCCGCTTCAGGTGCGAACTTTGGCACGCGACGGTGCCGATTGCTTGTCGCGACGCATATCCGGCCTGCCGAGGTCTTCCGTTAGGTAGCCGTCCCGTGTCTGCGGCAGCTTGCGGCCGAGAATGGAGGAGGCGACCAGCGTGCGCAGCACCTGCGCGGTGCCGCCGGCGATCGTGAACATGCGCGCGTCGCGCAGGTAACGCTCCAGCGGATTGTCGCGCGAATAGCCCGCAGCGCCCCAGATCTGCAAGGCGTCGTTCGTCACCTTGATCGCGGTGTCGGCCGCAAGAATCTTGGCGCGCGCCGCGAGCGCGGCATCGGGGAAGCCGCCGGGCGGCGCGCTGCACGCCGCTTTCCAGATCAACGCTCGCGCCGCCTCGAGGGCGATCGACATATCGGCCAGCATCCATTGCAGCCCCTGGAACTCCGCGATCGGACGGCCGAACTGTTCACGCCTATTGGCGTAGGTCAGCGCCTTCTCGTAAGCGCCTTGGGCAAGACCCAGCGCAACCGTCGCCGCGCCGACACGCTGTCCGTTATAGGCATCCATCAGCTCGCCGAAACCGTGGCGCAGCCCGCGTTGCGGCTTGAGCAACATGTCGGCCGGGACTTCGAGATTGTCAAAGATCAGCTCGGTCTCCGGAATGCCGCGTAACCCCAGCGCCGGCTCTCGCTTTCCGATGATCAGTCCCTTGGGGGTGTTGAGCTGCGGGTGACGCACGAGGATGAACCCGCCGATGCCCTGCTCGGCGCCGCGCTCGTCGAACACCCGCGCGAAAACCAGGTGCAGTCGAGACACTCCGCCGCCGGTGATCCAATGCTTCCTGCCATTGAGGACATAAATGTCGGCGCGCTTGTCGGCGCGCGTTGTCATATCGGTTGCGGCGCTGCCGGCCCCGGGCTCGGTGATGCAGATGGCCGGCTTGTCGCCCGATAAGACGAGATCAGCCGCGAGCTTGCGCTGGGCGAGGGTGCCGTATTTGAGGATGGCGCCGATGGCGCCCATATTGGTCTCGACCACGATGCGCGCCGACGCGCCGCAATGCTTGGCCATTTCCTCGATCACCAGCAGCGCCTCGAGGTAGCCTAATCCCTGGCCGCCGAACTCCTTCGCAATGGTCATGCCGAGCAGCCCGGCGGCGCGCAGGCGCTCGACGTTGTCCCATGGGTAAGCTTCGGTGCGGTCGATCTCGGCGGCGCGCGGGGCCATATGCGTCTCGGCCAGCGCACGGGCGCGCGCCTGAAGCTCTCGCTGGGCAGCTGAGAGTTCGAAATCCATGGGCGTTCTCCCGAGGAGCGTTTGCCCGCGCGACGGCGCCATCGATCAACGCAACCAGCCACCGTCGGCGCCGCCGCGAGGCGGCTTCCTTCAAGGTGAATGTCACCACAAATGGCGCACGTGCGATAGCTGACCGAGACGAAAAAGGGTAGAGAGCAATAGCGCGCAGACGCAAGCAGCGGCGATCACGGCGGGATGCGTTCTGGAGGCTGCCGGTGAAAGACCTTCATGGCCTGACGATTTCGACCTCGTCCGCCGATGCGGGCGCGGCGATGGAGCGCGCGCTTTCGAGCTTTCTCAAGTTTCGCCTCGATGCGCGGGAACATTTGTCGCGCTCGCTTGCGGCCGATCCGGAGTTCGGCCTAGCACATTGCCTCAAGGGCTATTTCGCCATGCTGCTCTACAAACAGGCAGGCGTGGCGCCGGCCGCCCAGTCGGCGCGGACCGCACGGGCGCTGGTGGCCAAGGCGACGGCACGCGAGCAGTCCCATGTGGACGCTCTGGAAGCCTGGGTTGCCGGCGACCTCGACCGCACCCTCGCGATTTGGGAAGCCATCCTCGCCGACCATCCGACCGACGTGCTCGCGCTGCGGCTCGCGCACTTGAAATATTTCTGGCTGGGGCGGCCGCGGGACATGCTTGCATCGGTCGAGCGCGTCGTTCCGCAATGGGATCGCGATTTGCCCGGCTGGGGCGCGATCTTGTCCTGCTGCTGCTTTGCCCACGAGGAATGCGGTAACTACGTGATTGCCGAGGCGGCCGGCCGCGCGGCGGTCGAGCTCGATGCCGCCGATTTGTGGGCCACGCACGCGGTTGCCCATGTCATGGAGATGCAAGATCGACACGACGACGGCATTGCCTGGCTCGGCGAGCTGGAGCGGCATTGGGCCGGCGGCAATAACCTCCTGCATCATCTGTGGTGGCACCGCGCGCTGTTCCATCTGGAGCGGCGCGAGTTCGACGCGGTTCTCGACCTCTACGATCGCCGTTTTCGCGACCTGAAGTCGCCATTGGCGCAGGCGCAGCCCGACTTCCATATCGACATTCAGAATGCCGCCTCGATGCTGTTCCGGCTGGAGCGGCACGAGGTGCCCGTCGGCGATCGCTGGATCGAGCTTGCCGACAAGGCCGAAAATCGGATCGGCGATTGCCGCTCGCCGTTCACGCTGCCGCATTGGCTGATGGCTCTGGCCGCGACCGGCCGCTACGATGCGGCGCAGCGCATGCTCGAGGCCATGCGCGCATTCAGCGGGGGCGGCGAAACCATTGCTGCGATCGTCGGCGATGTGGCGCTGCCCGTCGGCGAGGCCGTGCTGGCGCATCGGCGCGGTCAATATTCGCGTGTGGTCGAACTGATGCGGCCGGTGCTCGCTGACATGCATCGCCTCGGCGGCAGCCACGCGCAACAGGACGTGCTCAACCAGCTCTTCCTCGACGCGGCGGTGAAGGCCGGGCGCGCGGACGACGTTCGTCTGATCCTCGCGCGCGTCGCCGACCAACATGGCGCGCCGCAAACGCAGCGCGTCGGATATGCCGATGCGGCACGCCGGGTTTTGTCGTCCGGCAACGGCGGGTGATCGCGCGGCAACGTCGGTGCCCAGCGCGTCTGTCTCAAATCTCCACCAGCCTGTTGGGCAGCTCGTCGCGGTTGAGCGCGCCCGGCGGGAAGTGCTCGGCCAACACCGCGCCGCACTGCTCGATCGCGGCGACGAAGCCGTCGCCCGCGCGGCCCTGCTTTATTCCCGCGATCAGCGCGCCGATCGCCGCGTCCCATACCTGCGGCGTCACCTTGGCGTCGATGCCGGCGTCCGCCACGATCTCGGCATAGCGCTCGGCCACCGCAGCAAAGATCAGCACGCCGGTGCGGTTCTCGGTGCGATGCAGGCCCTGGGCAAAGAACTGTTGCATGGCCTGCACATGGGCGCGCTCGTTCTGGGTGCGGCGCGGCACGATGTGGAAGCGAATGCCCGGCAGCGAGAGCCCAAGCGCCGCGGCGATGAAGACGAGGAGTTGTACGAGATAGATCACCGAGGCCGGCCAGAGCGTGAGATAGATCAGCGGCGCCGGCACGACGAGCGCGATCGCGGCGGCCCACGCCAGCGGCACCAGGCGATAGTCGCTCGCATGCCGGGCGATGACGCAGAAGATTTCGCCCGAGGTCTTCGCTTCCGCCGCGCGGATGGCATCAGCGATGCGCTCTTTGTCGGCCTGCGAGATCATCGCGAGCTCTCACCAGCTTCCCGACGAGCCGCCGCCACCGAACGAGCCCCCGCCGCCGGAAAAGCCCCCGCCGGAAAAGCCGCCGGAGGAACCGGTCCACCAGGACGACCCGGATGGCCAACCGCTGCCCGACCTTCCGCGGCGACGGTTGTTCGGACCGCTCGGCATCGCGCCGACGATGAAGATGAAAATCAGTCCGAACACGACGAGCGCCAAGATCAGGTTGATTATCGGGCCCCAAGGCGGCGTCGGATCGGGCCGCTTCGCCGCGCGCTGCTTCCATTCCTCGGCGTCGCCGGTGAGCACGCTGATGATGTCGTCGACGCCGCGGGCGACGCCGCCGGGAACATCGTTGGCGCGAAAGCGCGGGATGATCGCGTTCTCGATGATGAGCTTGGAGACGGCGTCGGTGAGCGTGCCCTCAAGGCCGTAGCCGACCTCGATGCGCACCTTGCGCTCGCTTGGCGCCACGATCAGCAGCACGCCATTGTTCTTGCCCTGCTGTCCGATTCGCCAGCGGCGGCCGAGCTCGACGCCGAAATCCTCGATCGAGGTGCCTTGCAACGATCTCAGGGTCACGACCACGAGCTGGTCGGTGGTCTTGGCTTCGAGGTCCGCGAGCTTCTGGGTGAGCGCCGTCCGCGCCGCCTGATCGAGGATATTGGCCTCGTCCACCACGCGGCCGCTGAGCGCGGGGAGGACGAGCGCAAACGCCGGGAGGACGGCGAGCAGAAGAAAAGCGCAGAAAAACGGCGCCAGGCTTGCGCGCCGGCGCCGGCCACCGCCTCTTTCCCATGCCTCCCTCGCAAGCTGCAGAGAGCGCGCACCAAACGCGGAGGGAGGGCCAGCTTCAGGTTCGCACGCTGCGCTCACGGCGCGACCATCAGAACTTCACCTGCGGCGGCCGGGTCACGTCTTCGGCGACCGTAAACGTCTCCATGGGCTTGTTGCTCCTGTAGAGCGTCGAGGCCCAGATCACGCCCGGGAATGTGCGCAGCTCCGTGTTGTATTGCCGCACCGCTTCGATGTAGTCGCGCCGGGCGACGGCGATGCGGTTCTCCGTGCCTTCGAGCTGGGATTGCAGCGCGAGGAAGTTTTGGTTCGATTTCAGATCGGGATAGCGCTCCGACACCGCGAGCAGCCGCCCGAGCGCGCCGGTGAGTTGTGCCTGCGCGTCTTGGAAGCGCTTGAACGCTTCCGGATTGTTGACGATGTCAGGGGGAATCTGCAGCTGCACCTGGGTCGCGCGCGCTCGCGCATTGATGACCTCTTCCAGCACCTGCCGCTCCTGCGCGGCGTAGCCCTTCACGGTCTCGACCAGGTTGGGAATGAGATCGGCGCGGCGCTGGTATTGGTTGAGCACCTGCGACCACTGCGCCTTGGCGCTTTCCTCGTAGCTCGGAATGTTGTTGACGCCGCAGCCCGCGAGCAGCAGGCCGAGACCTGCGACCAACACGGGAATGCAAGCCGCCCGCCATACGCTCGATGTGTTGCTCATGATCGGCCTCCGATATCCCTTCATAGCAGCGCGCCGGCCCCTGCTACAGCCCCATTGAAGGCGAATGAATGCCAACGCAAACGCAGGACCTTCAAACCATCACACTTGCGTGCAAGCCCTCGCCTCGGGGACGGCGAGGCATTATAGCGATGGCGCGGCGAATATCCGCCGCGAGGCGCGTGCGTGACTCTTAAAAGTGCAATCTTGATATGCCCGTCCTGGAGCGTTCGATGATCGGCCTCGCCCGCAACGCGCTGCTTGCGCTCGTCGCATGCCTGGCCTGCCTCGGGCCGCTCGCGGCGCAGGCGCCCGCGGTCATCGACGCCGCGCCCGCGAGCGGCGCGCGCATCGAGGCGGTCGCGGCGCGCCACGGCATGGTGGTCGCGCAGGAAACGCGCGCTGCGCGCATCGGCGTCGAGATCCTTGAGCAGGGCGGCAACGCCGTCGACGCCGCAGTCGCGACCGGCCTCGCGCTGGCGGTGACCTATCCGCGCGCCGGCAATATCGGGGGCGGCGGCTACATGCTGATCCACTTCGCCGGCGGCAAGGGCGACACCGCGATCGACTATCGCGAGACCGCGCCGGCCGCGACCACGCGCGAGATCTTCCTCGACGAGCGGGGCGAAGCCGATCCGCGCAAATCGCAGGACTCCGCGCTCGCCATCGGCGTTCCCGGCACGATCGCGGGGCTGGCGCTCGCCCACGCGAAATACGGCTCGGGCAAGTTCACGCTCGCCCAACTGATCGCGCCGGCGATCGCGCTTGCGCGCGACGGCATTCCCATCGAGAACGACATCGCGGATTCGCTGCCGCGGTCACAATCGCGCCTGGCGCGCTGGCCCGCCACCACGAAGATCTTCTTCGCCGCCGACAGCCGTCCGCTTCCCCCGGGCGCGACGTTGCTGCAGCGCGACCTCGCCGACACGCTCACCGCCATCGCCCGCGAGGGTCCAACCGCCTTCTATCGCGGCGCCGTCGCCGACAAGCTCGTCGCCGCCGTCCGCGCGGCGGGCGGCATCATGACGCGCGACGATCTCGAGCGTTACCGGCCGATCGAGCGCACGCCCACCGTCGGCAGCTATCGCGGCTATCGCATCGTCTCGATGCCGCCGTCCTCGTCCGGCGGCGTGGCCCTCATCGAGATGCTGAACATTCTGGAAGGATACCGCCTGGGCGAGGTCGATGCGGCAACGCGCGTCCATCTCATGGTCGAGGCGATGAAGCGCGCCTATTTCGACCGCGCGAAATTTCTCGGCGACCCCGCGAGCGTCACGCCGCCCGCCTATCTCACGTCGAAGCGCTTCGCCGCATCGCTGCGCGAACGCATCGACCCCGCCCGCGCCGCCGCGGCGGCGAGCCTCGGATCGATCTTTGCGCCGGCGCGCGAGGGCGACAACACCACGCATTTCTCGGTGGTCGATCGCTTCGGCAATGCCGTCGCCAACACCACCACGCTCAACCTCAGCTACGGCCTCGGCCTCGTCGCCGAGGGCACCGGCATCCTGCTCAACAACGAGCTCGACGACTTCGCCGCCAAGCCGGGCGCGCCCAATGCCTATGGTCTCGTCGGCGGCGAGGCCAACGCGCCGGGACCGCGCAAGCGCCCGCTCTCGTCGATGACACCGACCATCGTGCTCAAGGACGGTAAGCCGTTTCTCGTCACCGGCTCGCCCGGCGGCAGCCGCATCATCACCACGGTGCTGCAGGTGATCGTCAACGTCATCGACCGCAAGCTTTCGATCGCGGACGCGATCGCCGAGCCGCGCATCCATCATCAATGGTCGCCCGACGAGGTCATGGTCGAGCGCGGATTTTCGCCCGATCTCATCCGCGCCCTCAAGGCGCGTGGCCACGAGGTGGTGGAGGGAACGCCGCCCACCTCGGCCAATTCGATTCTGATGACGCCGGCGGGCTTCCTCGGCGCCGCCGACAACCGCACCCGCGGCGCGCTCGCCGCGGGGTATTAGGGCTCTCCACAAGGACGACAGTGCGCCGCGTTCGCGACGCGCCGTGACTCACTTCAGCGAGGCGCTTTTGGCGACTTCGGCCCATTTGGCGATCTCGCTCTCGAGAAAGGCGCCGAGCTTCTCGGGAGAGCCGCCGACGTAGCGATAGCCGAGCGTGACGCCCTTCTCTTTGACGTCGGGCAGCGCCAGGATGCGTTCAACGTCGGCGTTGACCTTGGCGATGATCTCCGGCCGCGTGCCCTTTTGCGCGAACAGGGCGTACCAGCTGGTCTCGTCCACGAACTTCACGCCGAGCTCGTTGAAGGTCGGGACATCGGGAAGCTGCACGGCGCGCGCCCTCCCCGATACCGCGAGCGCGCGCATGCGGCCGGCGGTCACGTTGCCGATATGGCCGCCG
>JBKOXY010000247.1:0-4961 GCA_046725125.1 Pseudomonadota bacterium
GAACCACGCCAATCGAAAGTCCACAGAGCAATGGAATGGCCGAAGCCTTCGTCCGCACGATCAAGCGTGACTATGTCCGCGTCAGCCCGTGTCCGGATGCAAAGACCGTCATGCACCAGCTATCAGCTTGGATCAATCACCACCCGCACAAGGCACTCGGATATCGTTCACCCCGTGAGTTCATCGCAGCTCACGGAAGCCCGTGACCGTGTCCGGTCGTTCGGGGGCTACAACACTTGCGAACTTCGGAATCGGGACACTAGTGTGGTGGATTTGAAGTTCCTACAGGCTTGCAACGAGCTTCGAATAGGAACTTCAAATCCAAAAACCACACGAGAGTCATAAGTTTGCTAGTGTCCCTTTGATTCCGAAGTTCGCACGAGAGTGTACCGCAAGGGCTTGCGAGCCTCGGAATCGCGACACTAGCCTGCCGACCATGAGCGACCAGAACATTTTTGCCGCGGTCCTGGACAAAGTGCGCGCCGCCAACGACGCGCTGGTCGCCGAGGGCGTGCTGCCTGCCGGGATCGACCAGTCCCGCATTGTGGTCGAGCCGCCGCGCGAGAGCGCGCACGGCGACATGGCGACCAATGCGGCCATGGTGCTCGCCAAGGATGCCGGCACGAAGCCGCGCGCCTTGGCCGAAGCGATCGCGGCGAAACTGCGCGGCGACGATCTGGTGGCGAAGGCCGAGGTCGCGGGCCCGGGTTTCATCAACCTGACACTCAAGCCCGCGGCCTGGATCGGCGCCTTGCGCGCGGTGCTTGCAGCTGGTGCGGACTATGGGCGCGGCGACGTGGGCGAAAGCGCCGCGGTCAACGTCGAATACGTGTCCGCCAACCCGACCGGACCGCTGCACGTCGGCCATTGCCGCGGCGCGGTGTTCGGCGATGCGCTCGCGAACCTGCTCGCCTTCAGCGGCTTCAAGGTCACGCGCGAATACTACATCAACGACGCCGGCGCCCAGGTCGACGCGCTCGCACGCTCGGCGTTCCTGCGCTACCGCGAGGCGCTCGGCGAGGACATCGGTGCCATACCTGAAGGCCTCTATCCCGGCGACTACCTCAAGCCGGTTGGGGCGGACCTCGCCGCCCGCTATGGCGCGAGCTTGAGGGACAAGCCAGAAGCGGAATGGCTGCCGCTGGTCCGCGATCGTGCCATCGACATGATGATAGCGGACATCCGCGATGACCTTCTCTCGCTCAACGTCGTGCACGACGTCTTTTTCTCCGAGCGTTCGCTCATCGAAGGTCCGCGCGATCAGGTGGGCGAAACCATCGCCGCGCTGCGGCGCGCCGGCGACGTGTACGAAGGGCGCCTGCCGCCGCCCAAGGGCGCGCCGATGGAGGACTGGGAGGATCGCGAGCAGACGCTGTTCCGCGCCACCGCCTTCGGCGACGACGTCGACCGGCCGCTGATGAAATCGGACGGCAGCTATACCTATTTCGCCTCCGACATCGCCTACCACAAGAACAAGGTCGATCGCGGCTTCGCCAGCATGATCGACGTGTGGGGCGCCGATCACGGCGGCTACATCAGACGCGTGCAGGCGGCGGTCAACGCGGTGCGGGCCATAACCAACGCGGCGATCGCCGACCTCGATGTCAAGATCGTGCAATTGGTGAAGGTTCTGCGCGGCGGCGAGCCGGTGAAAATGTCGAAACGGGCCGGGAAGTTCGTGACGTTGCGTTACGTCGTGGATGAGGTCGGCAAGGACGCCGTCCGCTTCATGATGCTCTTTCGCAAGAACGACGCAGCGCTCGATTTCGACCTGGCCAAGGTGATCGAGCAGTCCCGCGACAACCCGGTGTTCTATGTCCAATACGGCCATGCCCGCGGCCGATCGGTGTTCCGCAACGCGCGTGAGGTCGTCTCCGAGCTTCCGAGCGAGCCGGCGGCGGCGCGGGCGTTCCTCATCGCCAACGCGCCGCTCGAGCGTTTGGAAGATTCCGGTGAACTTGCGCTGATGCGGCGGCTCGCGCTCTATCCGCGCCTTCTCGAAGCGGCCGCGATCGCCCATGAGCCGCACCGCATCGCCTTTTATCTCTATGATCTTGCAAGTGATTTCCACACGCAGTGGAATCGCGGAAATGATGCGTCATATTTACGCTTCATTATCCAGAATGATCCAGAACTGACCATGGCGCGCCTTGCGCTGGTGGAGGGCGTGGTCACCGTTCTCGCGTCCGGGCTAAGGCTGCTCGGTGTCGAGGCCCCCGAGGAGATGCGTTAGCTCGCTCGGTGTGTAGGGCAGATGGAACCCCCGCTCGATGAATTCCGTCGCACAACCGACCGGGGGGCGGCGCCAGTGTACCGGAAACGGGGATGAGTATGGCGGACGACAACACGCTACGACCCTATCGCTCCAGTGATCCATATCGTCGCGCGGCCGAGCCGACGCGGCCAAGCGAGGAGGCAAGCGCCCGCGATCCGCTGGCCGAGCTTGCCCGTCTGCTCGGGCAGAGCGATCCATTCGCCGACCTCGGGCGCAGTCATTCGCGCCAGGGCCAGCAAGAGGCGCACGACGCGCCGGCGACCGCGCCGGACGACTGGCAGGGCGCTCCGGCGCGTGAGCCGCAGTTTGCCGCCGCCGGCGATGCGCAGCGCGGCTGGGGCCAAGAGTCGAGCCAAGGGTCGAGCCACGCCGCGAGCCGGGATTACACGCATTCGCCGGCTCCGCAGCCCGAGGACGGGCGCTCCGATAGCCGCTTCTATGACGAGCTGCACCTCGGGGCGGACCAGCAGACCCAGCATTACGACGATCAGACGGGTGACGGCCAACACGACGCTCAAGCGGCCGAGTACTACTACGAGGACGACGTCCCGCTCGATCCGCACGACGACGCGATGTATGACGACGCGCCGCGCGCGCGGCGTGGCGGCGGCCTCGCCACCGCGCTCGCCCTCATCGGTTGCGCCATGCTCGGCACCGCCGGTGCCTATGCCTATCGCAGCTATTACGGCAATCCCAGCTCGACGCAGCCGCCGCCGGTCATCACGGCTGACAACTCCACGCCGACAAAGATCGTCCCCGCCAGCGCTGGCGATCCGCAATCGATCAACGTCGCGCAGGATCGGTCGGCAAACGTCGACAAGGAACAGATCGTGTCGAAGCAGGAGGAGCCGGTCGCGCTCAAGGACCTTGGAACCCAGGCCGCGCCACGCGTCGTGCTACCGGCGCCGGTCGCACCGGGCCAGGGCGCGAATGCGACCGAGCCCAAGAAGGTCCGCACGGTGGTCATTCGTCCAGATGCATCCGACGTGAGCGGCAAGCCCGTGAGCAGCCAGCCTGCGGCCGCGCCGCGACCGGCCGCGGCGCCAGCCGCCCCGAAGGCCGCAACGGCGTCGGCGGCGCGCAACAGCGGCCCGATCTCGCTCGAGCCGCAGCCGAGTGAACCAGCCGCGGCACCGGCAGCCCGCACGCGCACGGCAGCGGCGCCGCCGGCTTCCGCTCGGGCTGCGCCCGAGGCGACGGAGAGCGAGGCGAGTGTTTTCGTGGTGCAGCTCTCCTCGCAGAAGAGCGAGGCCGAAGCGCAATCCTCCTTCCGCAGCTTGCAGGCAAAATTCCCTAACGAGCTTAGCGGTCTGCAGCCGATCATTCGCCGCGCGGATCTGGGCAGCAAGGGGGTCTTCTACCGGACCTTGGTTGGGCCTTTTGCGTCGGCCCAAGAGGCGAGCCAGTTCTGCGCGAACTACAAGGCTGCCGGCGGCCAATGCGTGGTTCCGAACAACTGAGTTGCGCCTGACCCTCGCGGCAGGCGCGGGTTAATCCGCGCCGATGGCGGTACGCGCTTTCATTACCGGCCTTGCGGGTACGACCATGACGCCCGACGAGCGCGCGTTTCTGCACGAGCGCGAGCCGTGGGGGTTCATCATCTTCAAGCGCAACATCGACACGCCGGCGCAGGTGCGCCGCCTGACGGCATCGGTTCGCGACGCGGTCGGGCGCGATGCCCCCGTGTTCGTGGACCAGGAAGGCGGCCGCGTCCAGCGCCTCGGACCGCCGCATTGGCCGACCTATCCGCCCGGTGCCGCCTATGGCCGCTGCTACGACCGCAACGCTGCCGAGGGGATAAGGGCCGCATATCTCGGCGCCCGGCTGATCGCCGCCGATCTCGCGGCGGTCGGCGTCGACGTGGATTGTCTGCCGATCGCCGATGTGCCCGTCGCCGGCGCCAACTCCGTCATTGGCGACCGGGCTTATGGGGAAACCGCGGAGAAGGTTGCTTTGCTGGGGCGCGCGGTGGCCGACGGCCTCCTTGCCGGTGGGGTTCTGCCGGTGCTCAAGCATATTCCCGGGCATGGCCGTGCCGCGGCGGACAGCCACGGCGCGCTTCCCATCGTCGAGACCGACCGCGAAACCCTCAGGACCACCGATTTTGCCGCATTCCGGCCGCTTTCTGATCTGCCGCTTGGGATGACCGCCCATATCGTATACACGGCTATCGATCCTATTGCTCCGGCCACGACTTCGGTCACTCTGGTCCGGGATGTGATTCGGGACTGGCTGGGATTTCGCGGTCTGCTGATGAGCGACGACATCTCCATGGGGGCCTTGTCCGGCTCGATCGAGGAGCGCTCGCGCGCGGCGATAGCGGCGGGCTGCGACGTCGTCCTCCATTGCAACGGTGAGCTCGATGAGATGCGGGCGGTGGCATCCGCCGTGCCCGTGCTCGCCGGCGAAGCCGCGGCACGGGCGGAGGCCGCGCTTAAGCGGCGAGGGCTAGTCTTAGAGCATGATCTTGCGGCGCTGCGCGCCGAATGGACGGCGCTGATGGATGCCGGTGCGAGTGCCCGGAGGGCGATCTCATGAACCCCGACGAGATGCAATTCGAAGCCGACCTCGCAGTGGAGCGGGCGACGAGCGAGCCGGCATTGGTGGTCGATGTCGAGGGCTTCGAAGGGCCGCTCGACCTCTTGCTCGCGCTGGCCCGCCAGCAGAAGGTCGACCTCGCCAAAAT
>JBKOXY010000041.1:0-1717 GCA_046725125.1 Pseudomonadota bacterium
CGTCATTCCGCTTGGACTGGCCGGGGGCCTCGCATTCGCGATCGTCTCGCTTTCGCGCCTGCGGACCGTACGCTGGGCGGCGATTGCGGGGATCGATTTCTTTCGTGCCATTCCGCCGCTCGTGCTCCTGATCTTTATCTACGCCGGGTTGCCGTTCGCCGGTCTGCGGCCGTCCCCCATGACGGCCGTCGCCATCGCCTTCTTCCTCAACACGTCGAGTTATTACGGCGAGATCTATCGTGCCGGCATCGAAAGCGTCGGCCACGGTCAATGGGATGCCGCGCGCTCGACCGGGCTGAAGGGCTACCAGACGCTGGCCTATGTCGTGCTGCCGCAAGCGGTGCGCAACGTGCTGCCCGATCTCGTGTCCAACACCGTCGAGGTGGTAAAGCTCACGTCGATTGCGAGCGTAGTGGCGCTGCCGGAGCTGCTCTATTCTGCCGACATGGCGCGGTCGGTGACCTTCAATTCGTCGCCGATCGTGCTGGCCGCGGCGATCTACCTTGTTATGCTGTGGCCGATCGTGCGCCTGATCAGCCGGCTGGAGCGGCGGGTCGCCGCGTGAGTAGTAGGAGAGCTTCGTGAACCGAGTGCTTCGGATTGGCGGCGCCCAGATGGGCCCAATCCACAAGGCGGACAGCCGGCAGGCGGTTGTGCGCCGCATGCTCGATCTGCTCGATCAGGCCAAAACCAAAAAGTGCGATCTCGTGGTCTATCCCGAGCTCGCGCTTACCACCTTTTTCCCGCGCTGGTACATAACCGAGCCGGCGGAAGTCGACGCCTGGTTCGAACGCGAGATGCCGAATGCTGTGACGCGTCCGCTGTTCGAGCAGGCCGCTCAAAATCGCATTGGGCTATCGTTCGGTTATGCCGAGCTCACCGCCGATGGCCATCATTTCAACACGTCGATCCTGGTCGACCGGGATGGAAACATCGTGGGCAAGTATCGCAAGGTGCATCTGCCCGGCCATTCCGAGTTCGATCCGGAGCGTGCCTTCCAGCACCTGGAGAAGCGTTATTTCGAGCCGGGTGACCTCGGCTTTCCAGTCTGGCGCACCATGGGCGGCATCGTTGGCATGTGTATCTGCAACGACCGGCGCTGGCCCGAGACCTATCGGGTCATGGGATTGCAAGGCGTGGAACTGATCGTGCTCGGCTACAACACCCCGTCGGTCAATTCGCAGAAGGCAGATGAGGGACCGGAAAAGCGCATGTTCCACCACCGACTGTCGCTCCAGGCCGGCGCCTATCAGAACTCGACCTGGGTCGTCGCGGTGGCAAAGGGCGGCGCCGAGGACGGTTTCCCCCTGATCGCCGGCAGCATCATCGTCAATCCCGATGGTGAGATCGTCGCTGAGGCCAAGACCGAGGATGACGAACTGATCGTGGCCGACTGCGACCTCGACGCCACCATTTTCGGCAAGGAGACGATCTTCGACTTCAAGCGCCACCGCCGCATCGAGCATTACGGCCGCATCACCAGCCAGACCGGTGTCATTCTGCCCCCGCAGTCCTGATATGACCGCGCAGTTCGAGCCGGATTTTCACCGTGCCGTCGGCGAAGGATAACCTACCGCCGGTCGCTGGAGCGTGATGCGGCAGACCGATACCGAGTGGCTCGCCGCGGGCGGCGTCAAACGCGGCTGAACTGCAGCGCTCCGAGCGCCATGGTCACCGCGGCCTGCGTCGGGTCGATCACCGGGATGCCGAGCGCCTC
>JBKOXY010000319.1:0-5617 GCA_046725125.1 Pseudomonadota bacterium
AGCCGCGGCGTGGTCGAGGTCGAATCGAAGGTCGCAAGCTTCTCGCCTGAGGCGATGGCGTTGGACACGGTGGCGTGGCCGCTGGTGACGAAGACGGGCTTCTGCGCCATGTATTTGTCCATGTAGTCCCAGCCGTATTTCCCCACGATCGTGGTGAAAGCCGCCAGGCCGGCGTCGTCCTCGGTCGGATCGGTGGTGATGAGGCCGCCTTGAAACCCGCTTTTGAGGAAGTCGAGCGCCGACCTCGGCACGTCGGCGGAAGGAACGAGGTTGGTATTGTAGGCATAGACGATGGTGTTGACGCTGACCGCCGTGAAGGCGCCGTCCTCGTCCTTGTACGCAGGGTCGATCGCGTCGGAGCCCTCGGGCTTGAAGAGGAGCAGCGCGTCCGCCTTCTTCCACTTGCCGAAGCCCTGAATGGTTTGGAGGATCGCGAGGTCGGCCTCCATCGTCCCGCTCGCGAGCTGCCGCTCGATGCGTTGGTTGAGGTTGGTGCTCAAGCCGCCGGCGAAGGCGACCGTGACGCCGGGAAAGCGTTGCTCGAAATCCTTGATCCAGGGATCGTGGGAGCCGGTTGGTCCGGCGCCGTAGAGCGCGAGGGTTTTTTCCAGCTTCGCCTTCTCATAAAGCGCGTCCATGCTCTCGGCCCGCACCTCTAACGCGCAACACGCCAGCGATGCGGCGAGGAGGGCAGAGATGCGCGGCAGGTTCGAGTGCGCGGTCACGGTGTTTTTCCTCGGATGGTCTCCGCCGCCAAAACCAAACGCCGGCCCCGCGACATCGCGAGGCCGGCGCAGACTTCGATCACGCCATACGCGAAGGTAACGATGCTCAGTTGATGCTGTCCGTTGCGGTCGAGGCGCGGCGCACGCTCATCGGCAGGACCACCACCTTGGCGCCGACGTGGACGCGGTTATAGAGGTCGATCACGTCCTCGTTGACCAAGCGGATGCACCCCGACGACACGTGGCCGCCGATGGTGGAAGGATCGTTGGTGCCGTGGATCCGGTAGACCGAGCCGCTGAGATACATGGCGCGGGCGCCGAGCGGGTTGCTGGGACCGCCGGCCACGAAACGCGGCAGGTAGGGCTGGCGCTGGATCATCTCCGGCGGCGGCGTCCAATCCGGCCACTCGGCCTTGCGCTCGATCGTCTTCATGCCGGACCAGGTGAAGCCTTCGCGGCCCACGCCGATGCCGTAGCGCATCGCCTTGCCGCCGCCCATCACCAGGTAGAGATAGGTGTTCGGCGTGTCGATGATGATCGTGCCGGGCGCCTCGCTGGTCCGGTAGTTGACGATCTGGCGCTGCAGATCGCCGCGCACGTCGTTCGCATCCTCCTGCGGATTGGCATAGGCCGGCGCAGGCACCGGTTCGCGATGCGGGCCGAACAACGCCTCGAACGGATTGAACGGGTTGGCGGAAGCCGCACTCGTGAAGATGGCAGTCGCGGCAACGATGGTCGCGACCGCGGTGACGGTCTTCAAGCGGGTAAAATTGTACATGGCAAGTCCCCCTTAGATGACCATTGGTCGAATGGGGGGTGCCCGGGTTCAAAATGCTGGCCGAAATTAATCTCACAGCTTGGTTACCGGCTCACGTCGGAATGAGTTACTCGCTGATATCGCTTGGTTTCCCTGTTTTTCGCAATGCAGAAAGTGTGCCAGTCTGGCCACGCCGGAAGACGGCGAAAAAGGTCGCAAAGGCGTGATGATACCTACGCCGGCTGCCGCTTATTCCCGGGCCGCGTGCCAGCCGACCACGGCGTCGGCAACCGCATCGGTCGAGGCGAAATAGGGCTTGATGTCGAGGAGGGGGGTCTCGTCGAGGCAATCGAGGCCCACGACCGAAAGCCTCGTACCCTCGACGCGCAGAAGGCGCACCACGCTCATCGCGATCGGGTTGGGCCGGGCCGGAGAGCGCAGCGCAAACGTGCCCCGCCCCACGCCGTAGTGCCGCGGCACTTGCAGCACCAGATCGCGCCTCGATCGGCTCATCCAATAAAGCACGACCAGGTGGGTGCAGGTCTCGACCCCCGTGAGCGCCTGCGCCCAGCGCTGGTCGACATCGAGGGTGCAAACGGCGTCGGTTTCGCGCGCATTTTTCGGGCAGTCCTCGCGCCGCGTCCAGGGCGTGCAGATACGGCCGATGAAATAAAGCGAGGCGTCGAACTTTGCCGGCAGTTCAACCGCGATTTCGCCATCGCGGATGCCGAAGGCGTTGTCGTTCATGGGTGGTCCTCGCCGTCCATCAAAAAGGGTTTGGCTGACAAAATGGACGGCCGCCCCAAGTCCGGCAATGACGGCGGGTGACAGGCTGCCCACCTCGGCCTTGCAATCGCCGCTTAAGCGTATAAAGATATGTTTATATGCCAGCCCGACATCGTTGCCATCGACCGGAAATGGGACCACGGCCCACACCCCATGCCCACGCCTGCCCACCTGCGGTTTGAGGCGCTTTACGGCGCGCTCAAAGCCGCCGCCGAGGCCACCCGGCTGCGCATCCTCGCGCTGCTGGGGGAGGCGGAACTAACCGTCTCGGATCTCACCGCCATCCTGCGCCAATCGCAGCCGCGCATTTCCCGCCATCTGCGGCTCCTGGTCGAGGCCGGGCTGGTCGAGCGCTTCCGCGAAGGGTCGTGGGCGTTCTTCCGCCTGGGCGAGCGGGAGGATGCCGCCAAGCTTGCCCGCGAACTCATTGCCCGCCTTGACCCCGGCGACGCGACGCTCGCGCGTGATCGGGAGCGGCTGACCGCGGTGCGAGCGCAACGCGCCAGCGCCGCCCAAACCTATTTCCGCCGGCACGCCGCCCAGTGGGACCGCATTCGCAAGCTCCATGTCGCCGACGAGGCGGTCGAGGAGGCGATCACCGGCGCTCTGGCAGAGCCCCCGATACGCGCACTGCTCGATCTCGGCACCGGCACTGGGCGCATGCTCGAACTATTTGGGCCGCAGATCGAACGCGGCCTCGGCCTCGATCTTTCCCTCGACATGCTGGCGCTCGCGCGCGCGCGGCTCGACCGCGCTGGGCTGCGGCATTGCAGCGTGCGCCAGGGCGACATCTACGACCTCGCGCTGCCCAAGGACAGCTTCGACGCCGTCGTCATCCACCAGGTGTTGCACTTCCTCGACGACGGCGCGCGCGCGATCCACGAGGCGGCGCGCGTGCTGCGGCCCGCTGGCCGCCTGCTGGTCGTCGATTTCGCCCCCCACGACCTCGAATTTCTGCGCGACGAGCACGCCCATCGCCGCCTCGGCTTTGCGCCTGAGACCGTGACGCAATGGATGAAAGCCGCCGGGCTCGACGTCATGCTGCAGCGGAGCCTCGCGCCCGAGCCCGCCTCCGAAGGCAAGATCGCCGTCTCGCTCTGGCTGGGGCGCGATCCGCGCATCACGCTTGCCGCGCCCGCACGGGAGGTGGCCTGATGCACGCCGAGCCGCGCGCCAGCCGCTTCGTCCAACGTCTCGGCGAAGGCGAGCCGCGCCGCATCCGCGTCTCCTTCGAGTTCTTCCCGCCGAAGTCCGAGGAGATGGAAAAGACGCTGTGGGACTCGATCACCCGCCTTGCGCCGCTCAAGCCGAATTTCGTCTCGGTCACCTACGGCGCGGGCGGCTCCACGCGCGAGCGCACGCATTCGACCGTCAAGCGCATCCTGGCGGAGACCGCGCTCACCCCCGCGGCCCATCTCACCTGCGTCGCTGCGACCTGCGAGGAAATCGACACGGTGATCCGCAACTACTGTGCCGCCGGCGTGCGACACATCGTGGCGTTGCGCGGGGATCCCGTCGGCGGTGCTGGCGAGCGCTATGCGCCCCATCCCGGCGGCTATCGCAACGCCGCCGACCTGGTTGCCGGCATCAAGCGCCTTTCCGACGTCGAGGTGTCGGTCTCCGCCTATCCGGAAAAGCATCCGGACAGCCCCACGGTCGAGGCCGATCTCGACATGCTTGCGGCCAAGGTCGATGCCGGCGCCGCGCGCGCGATCACCCAATTCTTCTTCGAGAACGACCTCTACTTCCGCTACCTCGATCGCGTGCGCGCACGCGGCATCGACGTGCCGGTCGTGCCGGGCATCCTGCCGGTGCAGAACTTCAAGCAGACCAAGGCATTCGCCGCGCGCTGCGGCGCCTCGGTGCCCGACTGGCTCGCCGAGCGGTTCGAGGGCCTCGACGAGGACGCCGCCACGCGCAAGCTCATCGCCGCCGCGGTCGCCGCCGAGCAAGTGCTCGATCTCGTCGATCGCGGCGTCACCGACTTCCACTTCTACACCATGAACCGCGCCGACCTAGTCTACGCGGTGTGTCATCTGCTCGGCCTGCGGCCAAGCCACGAGCCCACTGCGCTCCCTCTCCCCATCGGGGAGAGGGTTGGGGTGAGGGGGGTCGGATGACGCCCGAGTCGGCCGCGATGTCGGTACCCATGTCTCGCACCGAGCAAACGCTCCGCCGCCTCGCGGCTGAGCGCATCCTGGTGCTCGACGGCGCCATGGGAACCATGATCCAGGCGCTCGGGCTCGACGAGGAAGGCTATCGCGGCGCGCGCTTCGATGCCTGGAACCGCGAGGTGCGCGGCAACAACGACCTGCTCATCCTCAGCCAGCCCGCCAAGATCCGCGACATTCATCTCGCGTATTTCCGCGCCGGCGCCGATATCGTCTCCACCAACACCTTCTCCTCGACGCGCATCGCCCAAGCCGACTACGGCATGGCCGGCATTGCCTATGAGCTCAACGTCGAGGGCGCCAGGCTTGCCCGCGCCGCGGCCGATCTCGCGCAAAGCGAGGACGGCCGCCCGCGCTTCGTGGCCGGTGCGCTCGGGCCGACCAATCGCACCGCCTCGATCTCTCCCGACGTCGCCAATCCCGGCTTCCGCGCGGTCACATTCGACGAGCTGCGCGGCGCCTATGCCGAGCAGGTCAAAGGGCTGCTCGAAGGCGGCGCCGACCTGCTGCTGATCGAAACGATCTTCGACACGCTCAATGCCAAGGCGGCGATCGCGGCCGTTGCCGACGCCACCGAGATGCGCGGCGTGCGCGTGCCGGTGATGATCTCCGGCACCATCACCGATCGCTCGGGACGGCTGCTCTCCGGCCAGACGCCGGCGGCGTTCTGGAACTCGGTGCGCCACGCCGCGCCGTTCTCGATCGGATTGAACTGCGCCCTCGGGGCGAGGGAAATGCGCGCCCATATCGCCGAGATCGCGCGCATCGCCGATACCTTCGTCTGCGCCTATCCCAACGCCGGTTTGCCCAACGAGTTCGGCCGCTACGACGAGAGCCCGCAGTTCATGGCCACGCTGCTCGGCGAATTCGCGGACGCCGGCATGGTCAATGTGGTGGGCGGTTGCTGCGGCACCACGCCCGAGCACATCGACGCCATCGTGCGCGCGGTGAAGGGCAAGCCGCCTCGGCAGATTCCGCAAGTGCCGCGGCTGCTGCGCCTGTCCGGTCTCGAGGCCTTCGCGCTCACGCCGGAAATTCCGTTCGTCAACGTGGGCGAGCGCACCAACGTCACCGGCTCGGCCAAGTTCCGCAAACTCATCACCGCCGGCGACTACGCAGGGGCGCTCGTCATCGCCCGCGACCAGGTGGAGAACGGCGCGCAAATCATCGATGTGAAC
>JBKOXY010000226.1:0-5694 GCA_046725125.1 Pseudomonadota bacterium
GCGGAACGGCCGGCCGCACGGCGGGCATCGCGTGGCTCATGGTCTACCCTTCCAGATAGGCGCCCCTCGGTGGGGAGGGGTGTCCCGCGGTCGGAGATAAGGAAGGAGCCGGGCGGCGTCAAGCGGTCGCACGCTCGCGCCAACGCGCCGCGGATCGCGGCGATCGTAATCCACCACGCGAGCCGCGTCGTCAGTCCGCGTGATCGTCCTCGGTTTTCCCCATGTGGTGCTGGGCATAAAGTTCGAGGCCGAGCTTGGCGACGAGATCGAGCTGGGTCTCGAGATAATCGATGTGCTCTTCCTCGTCGTGCATGAGCTGCTCGAACAGGTCGCGGCTAACGTAGTCCTTGACCGCATGACAATGGGTCGCGGCCTCCTGGTAGAGCGCGCGCGCGGACATCTCGGCCGCCAGATCGCAGTCGAGCACCTCCTTCACGTTCTGCCCGATGTGAAGCGGGTCGATCACCTGCATGTTGGGAAACCCGTCGAGGAAGATGATGCGCTCCACGATCTTGTCGGCATGCTGCATTTCCTCGATCGACTCCTGACGCCATTTCTTGGCCAGCGACAGGTAGCCCCAATTGTGCAACAGCCGGTAATGCAGCCAGTATTGGTTGATGGCGGCGAGCTCATGCCGCAGGCCACGGTTGAGATATTCGATGACCCTTGCGTCGCCTTGCATGGTGCGCATCCCTGACCCAATCGGTCGCGATCGTCGACCGTCGATCGAGAATGTCGCTAAATGAGCGGGCGCGACAAGGGGGGAAGCGCCGCCCGCCGGGGAAAATGGCGGTTGTCAAAAGCTGATTTAGTCGCGCTGCAGACCGCCCGCGCAGCAGCCGCGCGCCGCCGCGACCGCGTCGTCCATGATGCGGCGGATGGTGCGCGCGCAACGGCCGCACTGGGCGCTGCAGCCGAGACAGCCATAGACCTGCCCGGTGGTGCGCGGCGTCTGCTCGGCGCCGATCGCCGCGCGCACGTCCTGGTCGCTCAGCACGTTGCAAGAACAGACGATCATGGACGTTCGGCGTTCCCGGGCGGTTTAGTTCGTTATGCAACTATCGATACATGAGGCGGGCCGGGCAGGCAAAAACAAAACGCAGATTTTGTAGCTATTCCAATGTGCGCGGGACAGAGCGGCCGCCGCCGGCGGCGGTCGCGACTTTTTTGCAAGCCGCGACAATGGGATAGGGCCGGTTTGCGGGGGAGAATGCTCACGCCGCGTTGGTGAGCGCATCGACGATGCCGTCGACGACCTCCTCGACCAGCACCTTGTCCTCGCCCTCGCCCATGACGCGGATCACCGGCTCGGTGCCCGACGAGCGCACGACCAGCCGACCATGACCATCGAGGCGCGCTTGCGCGTCCGCGATGGCGCTGCGCACCTTGGCGTTCTCGAGTGGCTTGCCGCTCGCGTAGCGCACGTTCTTGAGCACTTGCGGCAACGGATCGAAGCGGTGGCAGACCTTGGATACCGGCTGCTGCTGCTTTTTCACCACCGCCAGCACCTGTAGCGCGGTGAGCAGGCCGTCGCCGGTCGTGGTGTAATCGGACAGGATGATGTGACCGGACGACTCGCCGCCCACATTGAAGCCATGGGCGCGCATGTGCTCGAGCACGTAGCGGTCGCCGACTGGCGTGCGCGCGAGCGAGATTGCCAACGTCCCGAGATAGCGTTCGAGGCCGAGATTGGACATCACGGTCGCGACGACGCCGGGCTTGGCGAGGCGGCCATCGGCCTGCCAGCTCTCCGCGATCACAGCCAGCAGCTGATCGCCATCGACGAGGCGCCCGCGCTCGTCGGCGATGAGCACGCGGTCGCCGTCGCCGTCGAGCGCGATGCCGATGTCGGCGCGCATTTCCTTCACTTTCTGGCAAAGAGCCGCGGGCTCGGTCGAGCCGCATTCGCGATTGATGTTGAAGCCGTCGGGCTCGACCCCGAGCGAGATCACCTCGGCGCCCAGTTCCCACAACGCCTGCGGGGCAACGCGGTAGGCCGCGCCGTTGGCGCAATCGACCACCACGCGCAGATCCTCGAGCGACAGGTTGCGCGGCAGCGTGCGCTTGGCGAACTCGACGTAACGGCCCTGCCCGTCGTCGATGCGCCTGGCGCGACCGACATCCGCGCTCTTCGCCAGCATCTTGACGAGCGCGGAATCGACCAGCTCTTCGATCTTATGTTCGATCTCGTCGGACAGCTTGAAGCCGTCGGGGCCGAACAGTTTGATGCCGTTATCGTCATAGGGGTTATGCGAGGCAGAGATCATCACGCCGAGATCGGCGCGCATGGAGCGCGTGAGCATGGCGACGGCGGGCGTCGGCATCGGGCCGGTCTGGAACACATCCATGCCGACCGACGTGAAGCCGGCCACCAGCGCGGTTTCGATCATGTAGCCGGAGAGGCGGGTATCCTTGCCGATGAGCACACGGTGACGATGCTCGCCGCGGCGAAAAATCAGGCCCGCCGCCTGCCCGACCTTGAGCGCCAGTTCCGGCGTAATCGTCCCGTTGGCACGGCCGCGGATGCCGTCAGTGCCGAAATATTTTCGAGCCATCTTTCCCCAAACCCGGTGAAGGCCGAGCTTTCCAACCGGATGATAGGCCAATTGCCTGAAATCTTCAAAAAGAACGAGCGATTTCTGCGGCTATGGCTAAAGGGCGCCGCTGGCCGAGGGTCGCGGCGGCCTTGACGGGGCGGCTCGTTATTTTCGCTTCCGGGGGGTCGGGGCCGGCTGGGTGACGTTGATCGGATCGGAAGCGGGAAAGCTGTCCTCGAGACCTTGTTCGAGCGACCGCTCGAGCCTGCGTTTGCGGACCTCCTCCCGGTCGCGCTTGGTCTTGTCGTCGAGCTCCTCCTCCACGACGGTTTGCTTCGGAGTTGCCATGGATGTTCTCCTTGCGAGCGACGCACCGGTCGCGCCATCGTGCAAATAACGCACGGGGCGTGGCTGGCGTTCCCGTATCGGAGATCAGTGACCAGTGATCAGTTATCAGGGGTCGTCATCAACGGACTGTTTCCTGATTACTGACCACTGATCACTCTTGGCTGGATCGTGCTAGAAGTTAAGTCCATGCGTACCATGACCTGCATCGAGGATCTGCGGCAGACGGCCCGCCGCAAGGTGCCGCGCGCCTTCTTCGACTACGCCGAGGCCGGCTCCTATTCACAGGCGACGCTGCGCGCCAACCGCGAAGACCTCGAGCGCATCAAGCTGCGCCAGCGCGTGCTCATCGACGTATCGCAACGCGATCTCACGACCACCATCATGGGCGAGAAGGTCGCGCTGCCGCTGGCGCTCGCGCCGATCGGGCTCTGCGGCATGCAGCACGGCGACGGTGAGATTTTGGCCTGCCGGGCGGCGCAGGCGGCGGGCATTCCGTTCACGCTCTCCACCATGTCGATCTGCTCGATCGAAGACGTGGCGCAGGCGGTCGACAAGCCGTTCTGGTTCCAGCTCTACGTGATGAAGGACCGCGGCTTCATGCGTGCGCTGATCGAGCGCGCGGTCGCCGCAAAGTGCAGCGCGCTGGTGCTCACCGTCGACCTCCAGGTGCTCGGCCAGCGCCATTGCGATATCCGCAACGGCATGACCGTGCCGCCGCAGATCAAGCTCGCCAACGTCATCGATATCGCAACCAAGCCGGCCTGGGCGCTGTCGATCCTGCGCGGCAGGCGCAAGACCTTCGGCAACCTCGCCGGCCACGTGCGCGGCATGGAGAACGTCAATTCGCTGGCGCAGTGGACCGCGAGCCAATTCGATCCGGCATTGAATTGGAAGGACGTCGAGTGGATCCGCAGCCTCTGGCCCGGCAAGCTCATCCTCAAGGGCATCCTCGACGTCGAGGATGCAAGAACCGCCGCCAAGATAGGCGCCGGCGCGCTCGTGGTCTCCAATCACGGCGGACGCCAGCTCGACGGCGCGCCCTCCTCGATCTCGGCGCTGCCCAAGGTGGTGGAAGCGGTGGGCGACGTGATCGAGGTGATGTTCGACAGCGGCATCCGCTCCGGCCAGGACGTGGTGCGCGCGCTCGCGTACGGGGCGCGCGCCTGCATGATCGGACGCTCCTACATCTACGGCCTCGGCGCCGGCGGCGAAGCGGGCGTCGCCGCGGCGATCGACATCCTCGCCCGGGAGCTCGATGTGACCATGGCGCTGTGTGGGGTGAAGAGCGTGCGCGACATCGACCGCAGCGTGATTGCGCCGGCGTGAGAGGCGCGCCCTAACGGCCGTATCTCTGGTTGGGCGTGGCAGCCTGAGCGGACCGACGCGCCGGCAAAGGAATGCGTTTTTTCAAGGGTTTATGCTTTCGCCTTGACGCCAGCGGCGGTCTCGGGAATCAATAGAACAAACCATGAACATAGCGTTTGGCTGGCCCATGGCCGCAACCGCACGACTGGACCTCCCTCCCGCCGGGGAGCCGGCAGCCCGCATCGACCGGCTGCGCCGGCAGCTCCGCGCACTCGAAGCGGCAACCGGCCTCGCGGGCGATTGCGGCGCTCCGCTCGCGCTCGGTAACCCCGTCATCGACGGCGCTCTCGGCGGCGGGCTCAGCGCCGGCGCGCTGCACGAGATCGCCGCCGCGCGCGAGGCGGAAACCGCCGCCGCCAGCGGCTTCGCGCTGGCGCTCGCGGCGCGAAGGGCATCGTTGCGGGGCGCGCCATCGATCTCGGGTTTACCCGCGATCGGCAGCGACGCGCGCGCGCGCAACGACGAAAGCGCGGCTTCTGTCCTCACGCCGGGAAGAAACGTGCTCTGGATCGCCGAGGATCTCTCGCTCGCCGAAAATGGCGCGCCTTATGGGCCCGGCCTCGACGAAATCGGAGTTGCTCCCGAGCGGCTGATCACGGTTGCCGCCGCGCGCGAGCGCGACGTGCTGTGGGCGATGGAGGAAGCGCTGCGCTGCCGCGCCGTCGGCATGGTGATCGGCGAAATGCGTTCACGCGGCATCGATCAGGTGGCGACGCGGCGGCTCGCGCTCGCGGCCGCCGCCGGCAACGCGCTCGGCCTCATCCTGCGCACCGCGCCGGACGACGGGCCTTCCGCCGCCGCGACGCGCTGGATCGTCGGCGCGGCACCCTTCCCCCGTTCAGGAGAAGGCGACGAGGAACGTCACGGCGTCGGCCCGCCGCGGCTAGCCGCGCGTCTCGTGCGCAACCGCCGTGGTCATCTCGGAGCATGGATCGTGGAGTGGAACAGTGTGGAGCAGCGTTTCGAGCTCGCAACGCATTCTGAGCCTGTGGCTGGATCGGCTTTCGACCGACCGCGTCGCACAGCAGTGGCGTAAGGCGTCTTCCCCCCTCGTCGTCTTCGGCAAGCGCGGCAACCTCGATCTCCTGCTGGCGGTCGACGCCGCGGCGGAGCGGCTCGGACTCACGGCCGGCCTCGCGCTGGCGCAAGCCCGCGCCATGCATCCAACTCTCACGGCCGTGCCGGAGGACCAGGCGGCCGACGCCCGCCTGCTCGACGCCATTGCCGACAGCTGCCAGCGCTACACGCCGCTCGTCGCCGTCGATCCGCCCGACGGCCTTTTGCTCGACATCGGCGGCTGCGCGCATCTCTTCGGCGGCGAGGACAACCTTCGCGGCGATCTCCTCGGGCGGATGACGCGGTTGGGCTTTTCGGCACGCGCCGCCATCGCCGCCACCATCGGCGCGGCCTCCGCCGCGGCGCGCTTCGGCGATGCGACGACGGC
>JBKOXY010000470.1:0-2797 GCA_046725125.1 Pseudomonadota bacterium
TGCTTCGCAACGATCTCGAGCTCAACGGCGCGAAATTCGGCTGCGGGCTGGCGCAATGCGGCGCCTGCACCGTGCTGATCGACGGCAAGGCCGTGCGTTCCTGCGTCACCCCGGTCAGCGCGGTGACGACGAGCGAGATCACCACCATCGAAGGACTGGGCTCGCTCGACAAGCCGCACGCACTCCAGCAAGCTTTCATCGCGGAGCAGGCGGCGCAGTGCGGCTACTGCATCAATGGCATGATCATGTCGGCGAAGGAACTGCTCGATCGCAATCCGCGGCCGAGCGAGCCGGACGTGCGCGCGGCGCTTGCCGGGAACCTCTGCCGCTGCGGCACCCACAACCGCATCATTCGCGCGGTGCTGCGCGCCGCCCAAGCGAACGGGAGGACGTGACCCGTGAACGCTCCCGCTTTTAATCGGCGCGAATTCACCGCCGGCCTCGGTGCCATCGTCGTCGCCTTCTCGCTCGATCCGAAGCTTGCTAGCGGGCAGGAACGGCTACCCGGAAGTCTGCAGACCAATCGTAGGCTCGACGGTTGGATCCGCATCAATGCCGACGGCACCGCGACCATTTTCACCGGCAAGGTCGAACTGGGGCAGGGCATCCTCACCGCGCTCGCGCAGATCGCCGCCGAGGAGCTCGATCTGCCGCTGTCTCGCATCAAGATGATCTCCGGCGACACCGGCCAGACGCCGAACGAGGGACAGACCGCCGGCAGCCAATCGATCGAGAACAGCGGGACGGCGTTGCGCATGGCCGCTGCCGAAGTGCGCGCGATCCTGACCGACCTCGCCGCCAAGCGGCTCGGCGTGGCGGCGGACCAGCTGGCGGTTGCCGACGGCACGATCGCGGCGCCGGACGGACGCAAGGTTGGTTACGGCGATCTCAATCCCGATCTCGACCGCGAAGCGAGTGCCAAGGCGTCGCCGAAACCGCCCGCCGCTCACAAGATCGTGGGGAAATCTATTTCGCGTTTCGATATTCCTGCCAAGGTCACCGGCGGTGCGGCATTCGTCCAGGACATGCGGCTTCCCGGCATGCTGCATGGCCGCGTGGTACGTCCGCCGCGCTACGGCTCGAAGCTCGATAGCGTCGACGAAGCCGCGGCGAAGGCAATGCCGGGCGTCGTTGCCGTCGTGCGCGACGGCTCGTTTCTCGGCGTCGTGGCCGAACGCGAAGAGCAGGCGATCAAGGCGCGCGCTGCTTTGCTCAAGAGCGCGAAATGGACATTGGGGCCGGAGCTGCGCGATCCCGCGCGCCTGTTCGACGTGATCAAGTCGCTGCCGAGCAAAGATGCGACGATCGGCGTCAAAGAGGGTGCCGTGCCCGCAAACGCTCGCACCTTCGAGGCGGTCTACACCAAGTCCTACATGTCGCACGCGTCGATCGGGCCGTCGTGCTCGGTCGCCGAATTCAAGGACGGCAAGATGACGGTGTGGACGCATTCGCAGGGCGTCTTCCCGCTGCGCGCCGAGCTCGCCAAGACGCTGAAAATGCCGGCGGCCGCGCTGCGCTGCGTGCATGTGGAAGGGTCGGGCTGTTACGGGCACAACGGCGCCGACGACGTCGCGGTCGACGCGGCGCTCTTGGCCCGCGCGCTGCCCGGCCGGCCGGTGCGCCTGCAATGGATGCGCGACGACGAGTTCGGCTGGGAACCCTATGGCCCGGCCATGGTGATGCGGGCGAAAGCGGCGCTCGGCGGCGACGGCAAGATTGCCGACTGGGACTACGAGGTGTGGAGCAATACCCACTCGACGCGGCCGCAATCCACCGACGGCACCAACGTGCTCGCTGCCTGGTATCTCGCCGAGCCGCAGAAAATGGGGCCGCCCACGAGCCCGCCGCAGCCCGCCGGCGGCGGGGACCGCAACGCCATCCCGCTCTACGACTTCCCGCGCCAGCGGGTGATCCACCATTTCGCTCAGGACATGCCGATCCGGGTGTCGGCGCTGCGCACGCTCGGCGCCTACGCCAACGTATTCGCGCTCGAATCCTTCATGGACGAGCTGGCGGCCGCGGCCGGCGTCGATCCGATTGCGTTCCGGCTCGCACATCTGAACGATCCGCGCGCACGGGCGGTGATCGAGGCGGTTGCCAAGAAAGCCGGCTGGACAGCCGGCGAAAAGGGCGACGGCACGCGCGGCCGCGGCATCGGCTTTGCCAAGTATAAGAACCTCGCTTGCTACGTCGCCGTGGTGGCGGAGGTCGAAGTCGACCGCGGCAGCGGCATGGTGCGCGTGCCGCACGCCGTCGCGGCGGTCGATGCCGGGTTGATCATCAATCCGGATGGGCTCACCAGCCAGATCGAAGGCGGCATCGTCCAGTCGGTGAGCTGGACGCTGAAGGAGGAGGTGCGTTTCGACCAGAACGGGATTCTCGCCCGCGACTGGGCCAGCTATCCGATCCTCACCATGCCGGAAGCGCCGAAGGTCGAGGTCGAGTTGATCAACCGTCCGAACGAGCGTCCGCTCGGCGCGGGCGAAGGCTCGCAAGGGCCCGCGGTTGCCGCCGTCGCCAACGCCTTTGCCAACGCGACCGGCAAGCGCATCCGCGACCTGCCACTCAACCCGGCGCGGGTCAAGGCGGCGCTGACGTAGGTCGAAGTACGGAGGAAAGCGAGTAGCGAGGGCCGAACTGTTCTGTTCGCGACCTTGCGAGGCGCGACTTATTTCAAGGGAGGAAAACCATGGCCATCAACTTCACTGTGAACGGCAAGGCGGCGTCGACCGATGCGCCGCCGACAACGCCGTTGTTGTGGGTGATCCGGGAAGACCTCAAGCTGACCGGCACCAAG
>JBKOXY010000088.1:0-4204 GCA_046725125.1 Pseudomonadota bacterium
GCTTACGCTGCGGCCCGCGCGCGGTTTGCCGCGCTGTTTGCGATCATGCTCGGCTTCCTGGTCGGGACGGCGGTCGGCACCTTGGCGTACGTGGCGACCGGCGCGTGGGGTCTCCTGCTCCCGCTCGCCATCATGTACGCATTGTTCGCCTGGGCGCGCGCGCGGCCGCTCGCGCAGGACTGAGGCGCCAGCCCCTGCAGGCAACGGCGCTGTGCCGCCGCCAAGCTCCTCGCACCGACTTCCCGCGTGGACGGGTCATTCCACCGCGGCATCGGGAAGGTCGCCGGGCAAAGGCCCGAATGTCGCAAGGACGTGCTCTGGGTGTCGTGCGCCTTCCACCACCTCGACCAGCTCGTAGTAGAGGCTCTTGTACGTCAGGAACACGGCGCCCTCGGCTTTCATTCTGGCAATCGCCGCGTCGACGTTGCGCGATGAAGAAAACACGAGCTCTTCCACCACGTAGACTTCGTAGCCAAGATCGAGAAGGCCGAGGCAGGACTGCAGGACACAGACATCGGTTTCGCAACCGGCCACGATGACTTGCTTCTTGTTCAGGCGCGCAATGTAATCAGTAATCGACTTCTCTTTGGTCAAGTCGAAGAAATCTTTTTCGAAAATTTTTGCCGCACTGCTCACATACGTGCCGATCTCTTTGGGCAAAGAGCCCTTTCGATCGACGGGCCGCTCGAGGGTTACGACCATCGGAATTCTGAAATGGCCGAGCAGGCGAGCGAAGTTCTTTGCGTTCGTCTCGATCTTGCACCGCAGGCGCTCCTCCACCTGCGATAAGAAAAATTCCTGGACGTCGATGATGAGACCCCAGCAATGGTCGACAACGATGCGTTTAGCCATCGTCATGGTGTCGTTGCGCGCGCATGGCCGTCAATCTCGTATTTCGACCGCCAGGCCTCTCTGCACAACCGAGGACATTTCCGAATACGCGCTCCTGAACGGCGAGAAGATCCTGTGAAACCGATTCTTCGCGATCAACATGTCGTGCAAGGCGAGATAATCGATACCCGTGCCCAAAAAACATGCGAGCGCATTGGCGGGCGTTTCCACGATCGGTTCCCCCTTCACGTTGAGCGACGTGTTGAGCAAGACCGGAACGCCGGTGATCGCGTCGAATTCCTCGAGCAACCCATAAAGACGTTCGTTCTGATCTCGGCGAACGGTCTGCACGCGCGCCGTGCCGTCGACGTGAACGATTGCCGGGATTTTGTCCTTCCATTCCGGGCGAACGCGTTTGACCAGCAGCATGAACGGGGATTCCTCATCGCCTTCAAAAATTTCGTTTGCCCGTTCAGCGAGAACCACCGGCGCGAACGGCCGGAACGCTTGCCGATGTTTGACCCGCTTGTTGAGTTTATCTTTCATCTCGGCGTGGCGCGGGTCCGCCAGGATGCTGCGATTGCCGAGCGCGCGCGGCCCGAACTCGGAACGGCCTTGAAACCAAGCAAACACATGGCCTTCGGCCAGCAGTCTTGCCGTGTCGCGGCAGATATTCTTGCTGGGCGTGTTGATGGTTTGCAGACGAACGAGCCATTTGCGGGCGGCCACGCGCGCATCTTCATCCGTATAGGGAGCGCCGAGATAGGCGTGCGTCATGACCGATGAGCGTTGTTTTTTGAGGATCGCCAGATAGCCGTAATAAGCACAACCAATCGCAATGCCATCATCGCCCGCGGCGGGCTGAATCCAGACGTTGTCGAAGCCGGCCTCGCGCACGATCCGCCCGTTGGCCACGCAATTGAGGGCAACGCCGCCGGCCATGCACAGGTTCTTGGCGCCAGTTGCTTCGCGCAGCCAGATCGCGCGCTTGAGGAGCAAGGTCTCCGCGTCGTCTTGAACCCGCCAAGCGACGTCTTTCCAATGCTGCATCGATGGACTCGCTTCCCAGTCGCGCTCGTGCTCGGGCCAGAATGGCTTGTCGAACTCGACGCCCCACTCGGGAACCTCCACCTCGTCGCTCTTGGTCGCGAGCAACGGCTTGACCGCATGGGGGCGGCCGTAAGGCGCCAAGCCCATCACCTCGCCGCACTTGTTCCAGTGCGCAAAAATGTAGATCGAGACCCGGCTGTACAGCGCGCCGAGGCCGGGCATGAAGTAGAACTCGTCGCTGAGAAATCCGCGAACCGGCTCGAGCCAGATCTTCTTCAGCGTTTCGATTCTGGGGCCGTCGAACCTGTAATAGCTCTCGGACTCGCGGGCGAGCGGATTGACGTTGTCAATGAGTTGGCCCGGTTCGCTGACGTCCGAACTGTAATTGCCCACTCCGTCCACCACCATCACGACCCCTTCATCGAAGGGACAGGCGGCAAAGGCGCTGTAGGCGTGCGCCAAATGATGCGAGACCGTGACAACTTTGTTCAACCTCGAAAGGTAGAGCGGATTGGTCTTCGCTTGTTTTCGCTCTTCGTCGTCCATGACTTCAGGAACGTATTGCGACACCAAACGTAGTTCCAAATCCTCCACCGGCAGCACGTAGCAATTGCGCACCACCAGATCGACGTCGTCCAACGAGATGCCTTCCGCCACGAGACAGTAGTCGACCACCTTTTGATAAAAACCGGTGTCGTGCTTCTTGCGCGTGATCCGTTCCTTGTTGATCGCGAACGCAATCTCACCGTCGCGAAGGAGGCACGCGCTGACATCGTGGTCGTACGCATTTATCCCAAGGACATAGATGTGCTTGCTCGACATTCGTGTTCTGCTGAGGGACGCGTCTAGGTTGACATTGCTCGGATCACCGGTAGGCAAGAATGCTCATTTCCGGCTTCGGCAACAAGCCCGCGCGCCCGGCATGATGGCGCAAGCGTCCAACGCGACGCCGGAGCGCGCGCATGCACTCTTCCTCACGCCCCCTTCGTGTGCTGCTCCCCGCACGCATGCAAAGCCGCAGACGCGTGTAAGCCTGGTGTAAGCCTCAGACGCATGTATAGGCGAAGCCGCATATCCATGTCGTTAGCGAAGCGGATATTGCCTCTCACTTGAAACCGCGCTTGACCCCGGCTGGCCGCGCGCCTAACTTTGCCGAGCCGAGCAAGAGATGGTGACAACATGACGAAGTCAATTCGCGCTCTCTTGAGTGCTGCCGCCCATAGCGTGGTTCGCGGCTTAGCGGTCGTAGCGCTGGTCGTTGTCTGGTCGGTAGGTCACATTGGAACTTATGCGCTCAGCGTGGTCGGAGTATCGAGTGCCGTATTGACCACGACGGCGACCCCCGCCGATGCGTGGTGGCGCCGCTGGGGTTGGCGCGGGCGTCGCTGGCGGCGCGGGCGTCGCGGGCGGTGGTGAGCGGTTCCCGAGTTCAGCGGCACCATCGCTGAAGAACTCGCTCATCTAGGCGCTTTCCGTCTCTATCTTTAGGGCCCTGGCACCTGCCGGGGCTCTTTAACATTAAGGCATCGTCGCTCCCTCGCGCCGGGCTTCTTACCGCAGCGCAGCAGCGATGTTGCCGCCGTCGACGGTGGTGACGTCGCCGGTGGTTTTCAGTTCCAGCGCCTGATGCAGGAATGCCTGCGCCACGTCGTCGGCGGTCACCTCGCGGCCGAGCAGGTTGCCGCTGAGATAGTCCTTCTCGCTCACGCCGCGCGCCTTGGAGCGCTCGGCGATGAACGTGTCGGTGAGCAGTCCCGACCGGACGCGATCGGCGTTGACCGCGTTGGCGCGGATGCCGTCCGCGCCGTAGTCGACCGCGTATTGCCGCACTAGGAACAGCGTCGCCGCCTTGGGCAATCCATACGGGCCGAAATTCGGTCCCGGATTGACCGCCTGCTTCGAGACGTTGAACAACAGACAACCGCCGGTGCCCTGCGCCAGCATGATCTTCACCGCCGCCTGCGCCACGCGCTGGTGGCCGTAGAAGTTCAATTCGAAGCTTTTCCGCAGCACGTCTTCGTCGACCTCGCCGATCCTTCCCTGCCAGGCCGCGCCGGCGTTCGACACCACGATATCGACGCCGCCGAAGGCCGCGACCACCCGAGCGAAAGCCTCGCCCACGGAGGCGGCATCGGTGACGTCGCATTTCACCGCCAGTGCGGCCGTGCCGATGGCCTTGGCTGCGTTCGCGGCTGCGCGCTCGTCGCAGTCGAGCAGCGCCACCTCGGCGCCCGCCGCCGCGAACGCCTTCGCGGTCGCCGCCCCGATCGTGCCGCCGCCGCCGGTGATGACGGCGATCTCGCCGGCGAGCGGCTTCTCCGCC
>JBKOXY010000431.1:0-11584 GCA_046725125.1 Pseudomonadota bacterium
GTCACGGCCTCGATCGCGGTGTCGGCGCTGGTCTCGCTCACGCTCGCGCCGATGCTGTGTTCGCGCTTCATGCATCGCGAGTCGGAACACCACGGCCGCGTCTACCGCGTCATCGAGGCCGGCTTCAATGCGATGCTGTCGTTCTACAAGCGCACGCTCGACGTGGTGCTCCGCCACCAGGCGATCACGCTCGGGGTTTTCTTCGCCACCATGGCGCTGACCGTGGTCATGACCTTTCAGATTCCGAAGGGCTTTTTCCCGATCCAGGACACCGGGGTGATCCAGGGCTTTGCCGAAACCGCCCAGGATGCAACGCCCGAGCGGATGATGCGCATCTTGCGCGAGTTCGGCGCGGTGCTGCTGCGCGATCCGGACGTCGCCGGCTTCGGCTCGTTCACCGGCAGCACCGGCGGCGCCAACACCGCCAATACCGGGCGCTTCTTCATCGTGCTCAAGCCGCGCGACGAACGCGAGCTCACCTCCTCGCAGATCGTCGACCGGCTGCGGCCGCAGCTCGCCAAGGTTCAAGGCGCGACGCTGTTCCTGCAGCCGACCCAGGACATCACCGTCGGCGGCCGCATTGCCCGCGCCAGTTTCCAGTACACGCTGCAGGACTCCAACGTCGCCGAGCTCAACGAGTGGTCGGATAAGCTGCTCGAGAAGATGCGCACGCTGCCGCAGCTCGCCGACGTGTCGAGCGATCTGCTGGCGAACGCTCCGCAGCTCAAGGTCACCATCAACCGCGACCAGGCATCCCGCTTCGGCATCTCGGCGCAGACGATCGACGACACCCTCAACGACGCCTTCGGCCAGCGCCAGATCGCGCAGTATTTCACCCAGCTCAAGACCTATTGGATCATCCTCGAGATTCCGCCCGACCAGCAACGCGACCTCGCCTCGCTCGATCGCCTGTACGTGAAATCGCCGCTCACCGGCGCCGCGGTGCCCCTGTCGACGCTGGTCGAGGTCGATTCCAACGGAGTTGGGCCGCTGTCGGTCTCACACCAGGGACAATTCCCGGCGGTCACGCTGAGCTTCAACCTGCAGCCCGGCGTCGCGCTCGGGGAAGCGGTCGAGGCGGTGAACCAGGCCGCGCGCGAGATCGGCATGCCGCCGTCGGTGATCGGAACCTTCCAGGGCAACGCGCAGGCGTTCCAGTCCTCGCTGTCGAGCGAACCGGCGCTGATCGCCGCGGCGCTCATCGTCGTCTACATCATCCTCGGCATCCTCTACGAGAGCTTCATCCATCCGCTGACGATCCTGTCGACGTTGCCGTCGGCCGGCATCGGCGCGCTGCTGGCGCTGCAGCTCGGCCATATGGACCTCTCGGTGATCGGCATCATCGGCATCATCCTCTTGATCGGCATCGTCAAGAAGAACGGCATCATGCTGGTCGACTTCGCCATCGCGGCCGAACGCGACGATCACATGCCGCCGATCGCGGCGATCCGCGAAGCCTGCCTGCTGCGTTTCCGCCCGATCCTGATGACGACGGCGGCGGCGATGCTCGCGGGCTTACCGCTCGCGTTCGGTCATGGCACGGGGTCGGAGCTGCGCCAGCCGCTCGGCTACGCCATGGTCGGCGGTCTCGCGCTGAGCCAGCTGTTGACGCTCTACACCACGCCCGTGGTCTATCTTTATCTCGACCGCGTGCAGGTCTGGCTCAGGGGCGGCAAGGCGCGTGCGCAACGCGAGCCCGAGCGGCTGCGCGTGGTTGCGGCGGAGTGAGGGCACAGCCGAACCGCCGCGGCCGATCAGCAGCCTAGCCATCTCGTCCGTTCATTCCCGCGCAAGCGGGAATCCAGGAGGAACTGGGTCCCCGCTTTCGCGGGGACGAACGGATGTTGGCGCACCTCAAAGCGAGACCGGCGTTCCCATGAAATCCCGCTTGCCGAGCTCGATCCCACAATGGCGCAGGATGTCGTAGGCGGTGGTGCAGTGGAAATAAAAATTCGGCAGCGAATTGGTGAGCAGCAGCGACTGGCCGGTGAACTCGCGCGTCGCCCCGCTCGGGAACGTGATCTTGATCGCCTTGTCCTCGCTGCCGTCGATCTGCGCGGGCTTTAAGCCCTTGAGGAAATCGATCGTCTTGGCGATGCGATCCTTGAGTTCCGGAATGGTCGTCTCCGTGTTGGAAAAACTCGGCATGTCCGCGCCGGCGAGGCGGCCGCAGGCGTTGATGGCGTGATCGGTCGCCGCCCGCACCTGCCGCACGAGCGGAAACATGTCGGGCGCGAGCCGCGTGTTGAGAAGCACCGACGGCTCCACCTTCTTCGCCTCGGCATAGGCCGCCGCCTTGTCCAGGACCGCGGACAGGCTGGTGAGGAATTGCACGAAGATCGGAACCGAGGCTTTGTACATGGAGATGGTCATGGCGTGTGGCCCTTCGACGACGAGAGACGCATTTGGATCAAGCAAGCTTAACGGGCTTTGCGAGGGCCTGAAAGTATCGCAGCAGCCGTGTCCCGGATGCGGTGCAGCGCGCAGCAGAGCGGAGCGGCGCACCGCTGATCCGGGACCGCCACGAACCGAAACGATCCCGGGTCTGCAGCGCACCATTCGCTCCGCTCATGCTGCGCTGCGCCCGGGACACACCACTTGACTTAGTGGTCACGTGCTGCCTCCAGCGCCGCATGCAGCAGCGCGGCCTCGACGCGTTCCGTCGCGCCGGACGGATGTTCGAGACCCATGCGGGCAAGGCAATCGCGCAGCTCGCTCGACGGCGCAGATGCGAAAAATCCTCGCGCCAAGAGACCGGCGAGACGCAACGGCGAAGCCGAGCGCAACAGCTTGAGCGCTGGGATGAGCCGCGCTTCGGTCGCGGTGAAATCGCTGCCGAAGGGAAACGGCGGCAGCAGGCCCTCTTCGCGCGCGCCCGCGAGCGCACGCGCGATGCGCTCGGGCGTATTGTCGCGGCAGGCCGCAGGCAGCTCGAAGCCTTGCTCGATCTTGCCCGCATCCTGCGCCCGCCGCAGCAGTTCATCCTGGAAACGCGAATCGGCGACCGCGAGCATGGCCGCGATCACGTCGCGGTCGCTCTTCCCGCGCAAGTCGGCGATGCCGTATTCCGTCACCACGATGTCGCGCAGATGGCGCGGGATCGTGGTATGGCCGTAGTTCCACAGGATATTCGAGGTCGTGCGCCGCCTCGCCGTGCGCGTCGCGCGCAGCATGATGATCGAGCGGGCGTCTTCCAGCGCAAAACTTTGCGCGACGAAATTGTATTGCCCGCCCACGCCGCTCACGACCTGGCCGTTTTCCAATGCGTCCGAGACCGCGGCGCCGAGCAAGGTCGCCATCATCGCGTTGTTGACGAAGCGCGCCTTCACCCGCGCGCGGCGCTTGCCGGCCTCGTCGCCGTAGAGCTCGTTGACGAACGAGACCGCTCCCATGCGCAGCTTGGCGAGATCGGCTTGCGGCATCTCGCGCAGCGCGCGGTAGAACGCGCGCGAGCCTAAGAAGAACGCCGCCTGCAACAACGCGCCGTCGACCTCGCGCTTGAGCACGCCCGCGCGCATCAGATCGAGAAAGCCCTCGACGAACATCTCGCTCACGCCGTAGAGGCCGATCTCGAACGGCGCGCTTTCGCGCAGACCCGCGGGCGCGCGATCGCCGGGATCGAGCCGCGCCACGAGATCGCGAAAGTCGGCGTTGCGCTGGTGCCGCAGGATGAGCGCCCGCGCCACCGCGTCGCCGAGGGATCCGATGCCGAGCTGCAGCGTGCCGCCGTCGGCCACCGTGCGCGCCACGTGGAAGCCGGCGGCGTAGTCGGCGAGATCGATGGGCTCGCGCGGCGGCGCGAACAAGCGAAAATCCGTGGCCGGCCCTTCCAGCATCAGGTCGAATTCGGAGGCCGCGATGTCGCCGTCGCCGGGCATGAAGGGCAGCTCCGAATTGACCTCGCCGACGAAGAGGAAGTCGCACTCTTTGCGCGCGCGGCACGCCAGCAGATCGAGCGTGAGGTCCGGGTTGCAGCTGAGGCTCAAGCGCGTCTCGCCGCCGCGCACGCGCTTGGCGACGAGTTGCGCCACGACGTTGACGCCGCGGTCGAGCACGTAGCGCAGCGCGTGGGTGTAGTTGGCGCAGATGTAACTCTGCTGCGCGGCCGCGATGCCGAGCCGCGTGCCGGCCGCGAAGAAGAATTCGTCGACCTTGACGTTCGGCGGCAGCGTGCCCGCGCGCAGCGCGAGCGCATAAGCGAGCTCCGGATAGCCGGCGAAGACGCGGTCCACGATCGGCTCGAGGAAGCGCCGTTCGAGGTCGCCCTTGCTGCGCGGCGTCTCCAGGGTCAGCGCGGTGAACATGCGCAGATTGATCGTGGGATCGGCGGCCGCGCGCGCGAACAGCGCGTTGGCGACGTGATTGGCCTTGCCGAGGCCGAGCGGCAGCGCCAGCTCGATATTTTTGCCGACGCGGGCGATGATCGCGTCGGCCACACGATCCGGGTCTTCGAACGCGATCGGCTCAGTTTGATGCACAATCACGCCACGGACTCGGTCTACTCCCCTCCCCAACCAAACTCCGGCTTGCCGGGGTTTGGTCCCTTTAAGATTTGCCGGAAGCGAGCAAGCCCGCAGCCGACTGGGGAGGGGTTGGGGGTGGGGGTCCCAATGTGAGGCACCGCTAGCGCCTTTACCGCACCACCCCCACCCGGCGCGCTTCGCGCGCCACCCTTCCCACAAGGGGGAGGGTAGGACCGAGTTTGCCGCTCGCGTTGCGCCCACTTAGCCTGAGCGCGCTGTAGCGGCGAGAGCCGGAACGACGAGTCAGAATTTACGCGGGTTCGCGTCATGTCAGACGATCCCAGCCCGGATCGGGCCGGAAGCGCTCGCCATAGCGCTGTGCGAGTCGCTCGAGCTCCGCGCGGATGATCACAACCCCGCGCGAGCGCGCGTAGTGCATGGGCCCGCCGCGGAACGGCGCGAAGCCGGTGGCGAAGATCATGGCGCCGTCGAGGATATCCTCATCCGTCACCACGCCCTCGCGCAGACAGGTGACGCAGACGTCGAGCATGGGAAGAATGAGACGATCCGTCATCTCCTCCGTGGGCTTTGGCGCCTCGCGCTCCTTCACCGCTTGCCCGCGTCGCCATTCGTAGAAGCCCCTGCCGCTCTTGCGGCCGAGGTGACCCATCTCGACCTTGTCACGCAGCATCCGCGACACGTCGGGCATCGGCCGGTCGAGGCTCGCCTTGAGCGTCTCGGCCACGTGCAGGCAAATGTCGAGGCCGACGGTGTCGGCAAGCTCGATCGGCCCCATGGGCATGCCGAAGGTTTCGGCGGCGGCGTCGATGGTCTCGCGCTTGTCGCCCGCGTTCAGCATCACCAGCGCCTCGAGCATGTAGGGCGTGAGCGCGCGGTTGACCAAAAATCCCGGCGCGCTCTTCACCGGCGCAGGCAGACGATCGATGCGTCCGAGAAACGCGCGCGCCTTGGTCAGAACCTCGGACCAGACCTGGTCATGGCTCACCACCTCGACCAGCTGCATGCGCGACACCGGGTTGAAGAAATGCAGGCCCACGAGGTGATTGGGCCGCCGCAATCCGACGCGCAGCTCCTGCAGCGGGATGCTCGACGTATTGGTCGCGAGGATTGCGCCCGGGCGCATCTTCGGCTCGGTCGCGGCATAGACCTTGCGTTTCAACTCGAGCGTCTCCGGCACCGCCTCGATGACGAGATCGGCGGAGCGCACGCCCTCGCCCGCAAGATCGGGCGTGAGCCGGTCGAGCGCGTCGCGGATGTCGATGCGCCGGTGGCCGATTTTGCCGTAGAGGTCGGCGGCGCGCGCGATCGCCTTGGCGATGGGCTCGGCCTGCATGTCGGCGAGCGTGACGGTGAAGCCATGCCAGGCGCACCAGGCCGCGATGTCGCCGCCCATGGCGCCGGCGCCGATGACGTGCACGTGCCGGGGAGACCAGTCGCCGTCGGCGAGGCTCTTGAGCTTCTCGCGCAGGAAGAACACGCGCACCAGGTTGCGCGAGGTGTCCGTCACGAGGAGACGCGCGAACGACGCGATTTCCGCCCTTTGCATGTCCTGCGCGTTGCCGCCGTGGGTTTCCCAAAGATCGATCAGCGCGTGGGGGGCGGGGTAATGCGCGACCGGCGCCTTCTTCTCGGTTTCCGCGCGCATGCGCTTGGCGGCGAGCTTGCGGCCGTACGTGCTGTTGACGAGCTCGACGAGGAAGCCGCCGCGCCGCCTCTTCAATTGTCCCGTCACCGCGCCGGTGGCGGCGGCCTTGACGTGCCGCTCGGGCACGACCGCGTCGATGAGGCCGAGCGACTTGGCGCGGCCGGCGCGCACGTTTCGCCCGGTCAGCATCATGGTCATGGCTTCGAGGGGGTTGATCAGCCGCGGCAAGCGCACCGTGCCGCCGAGACCGGGATGCAGGCCGAGCATGACCTCGGGAAATCCAAGCGATGCATTCTCGACGCCGATGCGATAGTCGCAGGCGAGCGCGATTTCGAGCCCGCCGCCGAGGCAGTAGCCGTGCACGACCGCGACGGTCGGGACCGCCAGGCGATCGAGCCGATCGACCACCGCGTGCGCCTGCGTGAGCTGCGTCTCGACCGCCGCGGCGTCGGTCATGCCGCGAAATTCGCCGATGTCGGCGCCGGCGATGAAGCCTTTCGGCTTGGCGGAGCGCAGCACCAGGCCTTTCGGCAAATCGCGCTCGAGGCTCGCGAGCACGTCGTTGAGCTCGGCGAGCACGTCCTCGGAGAGCGTGTTGGCGCTCCCTCCGGCCTTGTCGAGGGCGAGCCAGGCGATGCCGTCCTCGTCGCGGGCGAGCGTAAAGTTGCGCCAGGGCGAGCTCGCGCGCTCTCGGCCGGCGAGCGGACCGAGCTCGAGATTGCGCGGCGCGAGAACGTCCCAGACTTTACCCATCTACAGCATTCTCGTTTGTACCGAATGCATAACCACGCCGCACATTCGGTGTGCTCCCCTCCTCCTTGTGGGGAGGGGTTGGGGGTGGGGGTAGCGCGATTCTTTCGCAGATGGCGCCATCATCACCTCACCGCACGACCCCCACCCCGGCGCTTCGCGCCGACCCTCCCCACAAGGGGGAGGGTAGGACGGAGTTCGCTGCTCGAGCGGGGATACGAAAGATCCGTATGTAATTCTGTCCATTACACCGCCTCGATCAACATGGCGCCGCCCTGCCCGCCGCCGATGCATTCGGTGGCGATGCCCTGCTTGACGCCGAGCCGCTTCATAGCGTTCACCAGATGCAGCACGATGCGGTTGCCGCTCGCGCCCACGGGATGGCCGAGGCCGATCGCGCCGCCGTCGACGTTGAGCTTGTCGCGGTCGATGCGGCCGGCCGCGCCGTCAAGGCCGAGCACCTCGCGGCAGAACGTGTCGTCCTCCCAGGCGGCGAGACAGACGAGCACCTGCGCGGCGAAGGCTTCATTGAGCTCCCACAGCCCGATGTCGCCGAGCGTCAGCGCGTGCCGGCGCAGGATCGCGGTCGCGCACAGCACCGGGCCGAGCCCCATGATCGAGGGATCGAGCGCCGACCACTCGCTGTCGACGATCACCGCGCGCGGGGCAAGCCCGTGCTTCTTCATCGCGGCTTCCGAGGCGAGGATCACCCACGAGGCGCCGTCGGTGATCTGCGACGAGTTGCCGGCGGTCACCTTGCCCCACGGCCGCTCGAACGCCGGCTTGAGCTTGGCGAGCGTCTCCACCGTGCTGTCCGGCCGCACGCCGTCGTCATGGTCGTAGAGCTTGCCGTCGCGGCTGAACGCGGGTTCGAGCTCGCCGTGGAAGGAGCCGTCCTTCTGCGCGCGCGCGAGCCGCTGCTGGCTCTCGGCCGCGTATTGATCTGCCTCGAGGCGTGAAATGTGGAAGAGATGGCCGACGATCTCGGCGGTCTGCCCCATGTTGAGCTCGACGACCGGGTCGGTGAGGCCGAGCTCGAGACCGATGACGGGCTTGAGGAACGAGGGACGAAATTCCGCCAGCGCCTTGAGGCGAGCCCAGACGTTGCGCGCGCCGAAGAGCTCGGCGTACCAGTCGACCGCGCGCTTGCGGAAGATGAGCGGCGACCAGCTCAGCGCATCGGTCCCGCCGGCGAGAATGAGATCGGAGCGGCCCTCGCGGATGTATTGATACGCGGTGTCGATCGATTGCATACCGGAGCCGCAATTGATCTGCACCGTGAACGCGGTCATCGCCTCGCCCATGCCGAGGCGCAGCGCCGCGATGCGCGCCGGATTCATCTCGTCGGCGATGACGTTGACGCAGCCGAGGATGACCTCGTCGAAGGCGTCGGGGGGAAACGGCTGGCGCAGCAGCAGCGGCCGCCCGCAGGCGACCGCGAGATCGACCGGCGTGAACGGACCCGGCCGCCCGCGCGCCCTTATGAACGGCGTTCGGCTGCCGTCGGTGATGTAAACCGGGCGGTGCGCTATTCCGCGGCCGTTGGTCGGGGCAGCATTTGCGATGAGATTTCTCCTTGGGATCTCGCTGAGTTGGGTGCGGAACCGTTGCCGAAGACTCGGTGCGCTCCCCTCCCCCTTGTGGGGAGGGGTTGGGGGTGGGGGTAGCGCGATTCCTGCGCAGGTGGCGCCATCATTATCTCACCGCACGACCCCCACCCCGGCGCTTCGCGCCGACCCTCCCCACAAGGGGGAGGGTAAGATGGAGTTCGCCGCTCGCGCAGTGGCATTAACTGCATCTGCGTGTCACCATCTGCATCTGCATCTGCATCTGCATCGGCATCACCGCCCGCCCCATCGCTCCCGCACGGCGGAGGCGGCGGCGGCGCGGGGTTGGCGCTTGAACGGATTCCATTTCAACGGCACGGGGTCCGCGGCGGCTTGGCGCGGAGAGAGCGCCTCGGGCGCGAAATCGTCGACCGCCACCGCGGCGGCGACGGCGTCCGCGGCGGCCCGCAGTTCGTTCGCCTCGGCATCGCTGATCAATCCCTCAAGCCTTGCTTTCGCGACATCGCGCGTGTGCGCCTTGTGCAGGCGGTCGCGCAGCGGCTGCGTCGCAACCACGCGCGCGAAGGCGCGCTCGAGGCGCGCGAGCCCGTCGTCGCCGGTGCCGTGGAAGATGTCGACGGTCAGGCGCTCGCGCGTGGCCGAGGGGTTGAGCAGAATGTCGGCGCAGGCTTGCGTGAGCCGGTCGGAGGGTCCGCGACGGCGCAAGCCGAGCGGCAGCAGCAGGACACGAAGGAGCCACGCCACCGGCCGGTTGGGGAAATTGGCAAAGATCGCGTCGAAGCGCGCTTCGATGGTGGCGAAACCGCATTCCATGCACCACGCCACGAGCGGCAGGTCGGCGCGCTGGCGCCCCTCCTCGTCCCAGCGCTTGAGCACGGCGGAGAGGAGATAAAGCTCCGAGAGAATGTCACCGAAGCGCGCGGAGAGCATCTCCTGGCGCTTGAGCGCGCCGCCCAGCGTCAACAGCGCCAGGTCGACGGACAGCGCGAACGCCGACGCGTAGCGTCCGAGCTGCTGGTAGAAGCCGCGCGCGCGTCCCGCCGCCGGCGCCGGCGCGAAGACGCCGCCGGTCCAGGCGCGCCACCAGGCGCGAAACGCGTTGGCCAAGCTGTGCCCGAGATGACCCCAGAACGCGCGATCGAACTCCGCGAGGCCGCGGGCGCGGTCGGGATCCTCGAGCGCCGTCATTTCCTTGAGCAGGTAGGGATGGCTGCGGATCGCGCCTTGTCCGAACTGGATGAGGCTGCGCGTCACGATGTTGGCGCCTTCGACGGTGATGCCGATGGGCACCGAGCGATAGAAGCCGCCGAGATAGTTGAGGGGGCCTTCCTGCACGGCCTTGCCGGCGTGCACGTCCATGGCGTCGTTCGCCACCACGCGCAGCCGCTCCGTCGCCTGCTCCTTCATGATGGCGGTCACCACCGCGGGCTTGTGGCCGTGATCGATGCCGGCGCAGGTGAGGCGGCGCGCCGCGTCGATGAGATAGGCGGTGGCGGCCATGCGGCCGAGGCGTTCCTGAATCGCTTCAAAGCGGCCGATGGGAACGTGGAACTGCTCGCGGATGCGCGCGTAGGCGCCGGTGGTGTGAGCGGCGAAGGCGGCGCCCGCGGCGGACAGCGACGGCAGCGAGATGCCACGGCCGGCGGCGAGCGCGCTCATCAGCATCTTCCAGCCCTTGCCGGCCTGCGCGACGCCGCCGATGACGTTGTCGATGGGGATGAAGACGTTGCGCCCCCGGGTCGGGCCGTTCTGGAACACCATGAGCGCGGGAAGATGGCGCCGGCCGATCTCGACGCCCGGCAAGCTCGTCGGCACCAGCGCGAGCGTGATGCCGATCTCGTTGCGCTCGCCGATGAGGCGGTCAGGATCGTAGAGCTTGAACGCGAGCCCGATCACGGTCGCGATCGGGCAGAGCGTGATGTAGCGCTTGTGCCAGTTGAGGCGGATGCCGAGGACCTCGCGGCCCTGCCAGAGGCCGCGGCATACGACGCCGGAATCGGTCATCGAGGCGGCGTCCGAGCCCGCTTCCGGGCTGGTCAGACCGAAGCAGGGAATCTCCTTGCCCTCGGCGAGGCGCGGCAGCCAGTAGTCCTGCTGCGCCTTGGTGCCGAAGTGGAGCAAGAGCTCGCCGGGGCCGAGCGAGTTCGGCACCATCGCGGTGACCGCAGCGGTGAGCGAGCGGGTGGAGAGCTTGCGAATGACCTCCGAGTGGGCATAGGCGGAAAAACCCAAGCCCCCGTAGGTCTTCGGAATGATCATCGCGAAGAACTTGTGGCGCTTGAGAAAGTCCCACACCTCGGGCGGGAGATCTCGCAGCTCCCAGCTGATGCGCCACTCGTCGAGCATGCGGCAGAGCTCGTCGACCGGGCCGTCGAGGAACGCCTGCTCCTCGGGCGACAGCGTCGCCGGCGGGACAGCCAGGAGCTTCCCCCAATCGGGATTGCCGCCGAAGAGGTCGGCGTCCCACCACACGTCACCGGCTTCGATCGCCTCGCGCTCGGTGTCGGAGAGCGTCGGCAGCACCTGCTGCGCCCAGCGGAAGATTGGCTTGGAGATAAAGTCGCGGCGGAATGAAGATTCTCTCATCGAGGCCTCGGCCCGGGTGGTGGATGTGAAGGTGCTATGCGGATGTGGCGAGGTGCCATGGGAGCTTCGAATCCAAAAGCCACCCTAAACCACGACGCAGCGTGCCGCATGGGCTCTTTCAACCACATCGCTGTGAAGGGAATTTGAGCGCTCAAATGCGACCGACACGTTGCAGTTGCAAAACTCATTGTAAATAACAATCCGAAGCAATGAAATTGCGGCGGCGGTCATTTCGCACAGCCGCAGGTTGGTGCTTCGCTCGGACCAAACACGCAGGCTCCCGCTTGGCTTCGTTTGGCCAAAATGCGCCACGCACCCTCGCCCTCATGCTGAGGAGCATCGCAGCGCGACTTGAGCGCAGGTGCTTTCCGCGGCCGACGCGCGCTGCGATGCGTCTCGAAGCATGAGGGAAACCGAGTCGCACGTCCTCATCCTTCGAGACGCGCGTACGCGGCTTTGCGTTTGCGGAGCGTCTTCGGCCTGCGCGCTCCTCAGGATGAGGACGAGCATCGCGTACTGCGGAACTCACCATACAAACAGCCCTTCTCCTT
>JBKOXY010000143.1:0-3619 GCA_046725125.1 Pseudomonadota bacterium
AACCATGCCTCTCCGCACCACCACGACAGGGATCGCCGCAGCATTGGCGCTCGGCATCGCCCTGACCCCCGCGAAAGCGGCCGACAAAGTGACCTTCCTGACCAGTTGGTATGCGCAGGCCGAGCACGGTGGCTTCTACCAAGCCAAGGCGGCCGGCCTCTACGAGAAGGCCAACCTCGACGTCACGATCAAGATGGGCGGTCCCCAGGTCAACGGCTTGCAGCTCCTGCTCGCGGGCGAGGCCGACATCATGATGGGCTACGATTTCCAGGTCCTCACATCGCTGTCGAAAGGCATTCCGGTCGTCACCATCGCCACGTCCTTCCAGAAGGATCTGCAGGGGCTGATGACGCATGATCACGTCAAGGGCCTCGATGACCTCAAGGACAAGACCATCCTGGTGGCGACGCCCGGCCGGACCAGCTGGTGGCCTTGGCTGCGGCGCAAGTACGGCTACAGCGATGCGCAGACCCAGCCCTATACGTTCAACCTGCAGCCGTTCTTCAACGACAGGAACGTGGTGCAGCAGTCCTATCCATCGTCGGAGCCGTTCCAGGCGCTGCAGAAGGGCGTGCCCGTCAAGTTCTTCCTGTTTGCCGACAACGGCTATCCGCCCTACGGAACGACCATGGTCACGACAACCAAACTGGTGGCGGAGCGGCCGGACGTGGCGCGGCGTTTCGTCCGGGCCTCGATCGAAGGCTGGAAAAGCTATCTCAAGGGCGATCCCGCGCCGGCCAATGCCATCATCAAGGCCGACAATCCGAAGATGAGCGACGAGCAGATCGCCTTCGGGATCAAGCGCCTCAATGAGCTTGAGGTTGCCGACGGCGGCGATGCCAAGACCATGGGCATTGGCATCATCACCGAGGCGCGCTGGAAAGCCTCCTACGAGCTGATGGTGGAGGAGGGTCTGCTGCCCAAGGAAACCGACTGGACCAAGGGCTTCACGACGCAGTTCGTGAAGGACCTCAAGATCACCGCCCGGTGATATGATTGACCCGGGCGCGCGGCGGCGCCGCCGCGCGCCACGACCACAAGACCGGCCCGGATACCATGGCTCAATCAGCGAGCCGCAAGAAGGCTGCAGACATCGTTCCGCCGCTCGCCGTCGGCGTGCTGATGCTTCTAGCTTGGGAAACGTTTTGCCGAGCCCTTGCCATTCCGCCCTACCTATTGCCGATGCCTACCGTGATCGCCCAGACATTCGTCACCGACGCGCCCGCGCTCCTGCATGCGCTCTGGGTTACGCTGCGTGTCACGCTGATCGCGCTGGCGCTCGCCGTCACCATCGGGGCGACGATCGCCTTCCTGTTCGTGCAAAGCCCGATCATCGAGCGCAGCTTCTTTCCCTACGCCATCATTCTGCAGGTGACGCCCATCGTCGCGATCGCGCCGCTCATCATCATTCTGGTGAAGAATACCCAGGGCGCGCTGATCATCTGTGCCACGATCATCGCGATTTTTCCCATCATCTCGAATACCACCGTCGGCCTGCGCAGCGTGGACCAGGGGCACCGCGAGCTGTTTGCCATCAACCGGGCGTCCCGCCTGCAGAGCCTTTTCCACCTGCGCATCCCGAGCGCGCTGCCGTATTTTTTCGCGGGCTTGCGCATTTCGAGCGGGCTTGCGCTGATTGGTGCAGTGGTGGCCGAGTTCGTCGCCGGCACCGGGGGCCGCAATGCCGGGCTTGCCTATGAAATCCTGCAGTCGGGCTACCAGCTCGAAATTCCGCGCATGTTCGCGGCGCTGTTCCTGATCACCGCGGCAGGCATCGCCTTATTCCTGGTGATGGTAGGCCTGTCGAAGCTTGCGCTCGGGGCTTGGCACGACAGCTTGGTCGAGAGGGAAACCTGAACCCGACAAAGACGATTCGCTCGGAGGATACAGGATGCTGACGACGAAGCAGAAGGTCTTGCGCCGGTTCTGGTACGCGGTCATTTCGCTCGACGATCTCAAGAATGGTCCGAAGCCTTTTCGTCTGCTCGGCGAGGACATCGTGCTGTTTCTCGGCGCGGACGGTAAGCCCGCGGCATTGAACGATCGCTGCTGCCATCGCACCTCCAAACTGTCCAAGGGCTGGTGCCGGGACGGGCTGATCGTTTGCGGCTATCACGGCTGGACCTACGACCACACCGGCAAGCTAGTCCACGTGCCGCAGTTCCCGGTTGAGCAGCAAGTTCCCAATCTTTCCACCCCGGCCTATCATTGCCAGGCGCGCTACGGCTACGCCTGGGTCGCGCTCGACGATCCGCTGGCGCCGATTCTCGATGCCAGCGAGGAGGACGACCCCGCCTATCGCCGCATTCCGCAGTTCTACGAAGTTTGGCACACCTCGGCGTTGCGCCTGATGGAGAACTCCTTCGACAACGCCCACTTCGCATTCGTCCATAAAGGCACCTTCGGACAACTCGATCAGCCACTGCCGGAGAAGTACGAGATCAAGGAGACGGATTACGGCTTCGAGGCGGAGACCCTCATCACGGTCGCCAATCCGCCGGTGCAATACCGCATCTCGGGTACGACCGAGCCGACCACCAAGCGCCACATGCGCAACCGGTGGTACATGCCGTTCTGCCGCAAGCTCGACATCGAATATCCGTCCGGGCTGCGACACGTCATCTTCAACTCGGCGACGCCCATCGACGATGGCAGCATCCAGGTCGTGCAATGGCTCTATCGCAACGATACCGAGGCGGACTGTCCGGCGCAGGAGCTGATCGACTGGGACTTCGCTATCACCCGCGAGGACAAGGACATCATCGAGTCCACCGATCCCGACACGCCGATCGACCCTGCGCGTCGGGTCGAGGCCCACATGGTGTCTGATGGCCCGGGCGTGATCATGCGCCGCCGGCTTCTGAAGCTTTTGCACGAACATGGCGAGTCCGAGGTCTTTGCGCCACGCAACGCCGGCACTCGGGTCAGCGCTGTCGCTGCGGAATAGGAGAACGCCATGCCGCAGGCCGCCGCGCTCGCCACCGACCAGCGAGTCAATCGCTATCCAATCGATGAATTTCTCGCCGACATCGCCGGCATCGAGGCGACGACCGATATCGCCGACCTCAAGCGCAATTCGCGCGACTACTACTGGTACAGTCCCATCCTCGCCGACCTGCTGAAGAACAAGGTTGCCGACGTCGTGGTTACGCCCCGCGACGAGGGCGAAGTGGTTCGCGTGGCCGCTGCCTGCGCCAAGCACCGCATTCCGCTGACGGTCCGCGGCGGCGCGACCGGCAATTACGGGCAATGCGTGCCGCTCGAAGGCGGCGCCGTGCTCGCGACCGCATTGCTCAACAAGATCGAATGGCAGAAACCCGGCAAGGTGCGCGTTCAGGCTGGCGCCAAGCTCTTCGACATCGACGCCGCCACCCGCTCCAACGGCTTCGAACTGCGCATGCATCCCTCCACCAAGCGCTCCGCGGCCATCGGAGGACTGGTGGCGGGAGGCACCGGCGGCGCCGGCAGCGTCACCTATGGTGGCATGCGGGAGCCGGGCAACATCCTGGCGGCGCGGATCGTGACGCTGGAGCATACCCCGCGCATCATCGAGCTGCGGGGCGACGCCGCGCAGAAGATCAGCCGGGCCTACGGCACGACCGGGATCATTACTGTGCTC
>JBKOXY010000350.1:0-5288 GCA_046725125.1 Pseudomonadota bacterium
CACCGTGTTGCGCAGAACGCCGATTTGCGGCGCCGCGACTTCCACCACGTCGCCGGGCTTGAGCCACACCGAGGGATTTCGGTGCACGCCGGCGCCGGTCGGGGTTCCGGTCCAGATCAAATCGCCGGGCTTGAGCGTCGCAAACGTGCTGATGTAGTTGATGAGCCAGGCGAAGCCCCAGGTCAGGCGGTCGGTGCTGTCGTCCTGCCGCAGCTCCCCGTTCACGCGCGTGGTCAGATGCAGCGGCTTTGCGGGGTCGAGCTCGTCGGTGGTCACGATCCAAGGACCGAGACTGCCGGACTTGTCGAAATTCTTTCCCTGCGTGACGTTCAACGTGCCGTGGCGGAGCCAGTCGCGCACGCTGCCTTCGTTGCCGAGCGTGAAGCCCCCGATCGTGGCAAGTGCGTTCTCGCGCGGGACATGCCGGCCTTCCTTGCCGATCACCAGCACGATCTCGCCCTCGTAATCGAACTTATCCGACACCTTGGGCCGCACGATCGGCTGGTCGGTGCCGACCAGCGAGCTCGGGAAGCGGCAAAACAGGTTGGGATATTTCGGCGCGTCCCTGCCGTCCTTGTATTCCGCGTTGCGGTCGGGATAGTTGATGCCGACGCAGATGTTCTTCTCGGGCGCCAGAATCGGCGGCAGCATCTCCACGTCCTTGACTTGGTAGTCCGGCCGCCCGGTCGCCGCCGCGCGCGCTTGCGCGAGCGCCTGCGCGCGAAACACGTCGAGCAGCGTCGGATATTGCGGGAGCTTGCGGCCGAGATCGATGATGCCGCTGTCGGTCACCGCCCCGTAGCTGGTGCGGCCATCGGTTTTGAAGGTTGCAAGTCGCATGGGATCCCTCGGGTTGGAAGGAAAGATCTCTGCGCCGCCTCAGGCCGCCTGGGGCGCGCCGGGCTGGCGCAGGGGATGCGCACGGGCGAACGCGTCGTTTTGCATGCAGGTATCGACGATCCGGCGCACCGTCGGGAAAGGCGCGAGGTCGTATTTGTAGAAATTCGCCCCCGCCGCCTGGCTCGCCAAGCAGATGTCGGCGATCGTGATGGCGTCGCCGTGACAATAGCGTCCGGTGTCCGCGCTTCCGGCGAGATTGGTCTCCAGCGCCTTCAGCGCCTCGCCAATCCAGTTGTGGATCCATTTGAGCCGCGTGGGCTCGTCGAGTTTGAGCTCGTGCTCCAGGTACTCGCGCACCCGCGGCACCAGCAGCGGATGGGAATCGCACGCGACGATCTGCGCCAGTCCGCGCACCCGTGCCCGCGCGCGCGCTCCCTGCGGCAGAAGCGGCGGCTGCGGATGGGTCTCGTCGAGATATTCCACGATGGCGAGCGACTGGAACAGCGCCGGCCCTTCGCCGTCGACCAGCGCCGGCAGGAGCATTTGCGGATTGACCGCGCGGTACTTCGTTTCGCGCTGCCTGCCCTTCATGAGATCGACGTCGATGACCTCCTCCGGAGCGAGGCCTTTGAGGTTGAGCGCGATCCGCACGCGGAAGGTCGCGAGCGAGCGCCAGAATGAGAATAACTTCACGGGCCCTCCCCTTGCGGAAATTGTGAAGGAATTGTTCCTACCATAATATATCGCCTGCACGAAAAAACCTTCCATCGTCATCGCAGGCGTGACGGCTGAAGGGCTGGATAGAACGGGAGGACGGGAATGGCTTCGGTCGAGGAGACGCGCGCTCGAGCAAGGGAGGGCAAGACCCACGAGCATCGCAGCGAGGTGCGCGACGGCATGCGCATCGACTGGGACGTCCCGATCAGGATGGACGACGGTCTGGTGCTGCGCGCCGACGTCTTTCGCCCGGTGAAGGACGGCCGCTATCCGGTGATCCTGAGCTACGGCCCCTATGCCAAGGGCCTCGCGTTCCAGGATGGCTATCCGAGCGCGTGGCAACGCATGGCCGAACAGCATCCCGACGTCGCCGCCGGCTCGAGCAACCTCTACCAGAGCTGGGAAGTGGTCGATCCCGAGAAATGGGTGCCGCACGACTATGCCTGCGTGCGCGTCGACTCCCGCGGTTGCGGTTGCTCGCCCGGCTTCATCGATCATTTCTCGCCGCGCGAGACCAAGGATTTCTACGACTGCATCGAATGGGCCGGCCTCCAGCCCTGGTCCAACGGCAAGGTCGGGCTCAACGGCATCTCCTATTACGGCATCAACCAGTGGCACGTGGCCACGCTCGAGCCGCCGCACCTGGCCGCCATGTGCATCTGGGAGGGCGCCGCCGACTGGTACCGCGACATGACCCATCACGGCGGTATCGTCTGCACGTTCTGGGAAAACTGGTACGACATGCAGGTGAAGACCGTGCAATACGGCGCAGGCGAGCGCGGCAAGCGTTCCCGGGTGCACGGTGAGCTGGTCTGCGGGCCGCACACGCTGTCGGAAGCGGAGCTCAAGAACAATCGAGGCGCGCTGGGCGACGACATCCGCGCCCACCCGCTCGATGACGATTACCACCGCGCGCGCTCGCCGGTTTGGTCCAAGGTCAAGACGCCGTTGCTATCGGCGGCCAATTGGGGCGGCCAGCCATTGCATCCGCGCGGCAATTTCGAAGGCTTCGTGCGCGCGGCCGCGAAGGACAAATGGCTCGAGGTGCACGGCATCGAGCATTGGACCCATTTCTACACCGACTATGGTCGCAAGCTGCAGCTGCGCTTCTTCGACCATTTCCTGCGCGGCAAGAACAACGGCTTCGACCGGCAGCCGCGCGTGCTGCTGCAGGTGCGCCACATCGACAAGTTCGTGGAGCGCGCCGAGAACGAGTGGCCGCTCAAGCGCACGATGTGGACGAAGTTCTATCTCGACCCCTCAAGCGGCGCGCTCACGCGCGAGCGTGCGCCCAAAAAAGCCGCCAAGAGCTCGCAGCTTAAATTCGAAGCGTTGGGCGACGGCGTCACCTTTCTGAGCGAGCCGTTGACGCAAGCGACCGAGATCACCGGGCCCTCGGCGGTCAAGCTCTTCGTCTCGTCGTCCACCAAGGACGCCGACCTGTTCGTGGTGCTGCGGGTGTTCGGCGGCGACCTCAAGGAGGTGGTGTTCCAAGGCGCCATCGATCCGCACACCCCGGTCGGCCAGGGCTGGCTGCGCGCCTCGCACCGCAAGCTCGACAAGCGGCTGTCCACGCCCTATCGGCCCTACCACAGCCACGACAAGGTCGAGCCGCTCAAGCAAGGCCAAGTGGTCGAGCTCGACATCGAGATCTGGCCGACCTCGATCGTGATTCCGGCCGGCCACCGCGTCGGCCTCACCGTCCGCGGCAGGGATTATGTCTACGCGGGACCGAGCGGCGGCAAGCTGTCGAACTTCAAGAACGAGCTCACGGGTTGCGGGCCGTTCCTCCACGACGATCCGCGCGATCGTCCCATGGACGTCTTCGGCGGCGTCACCAGCCTGCACTTCGGCGCCGGACGGCAGCCCTATCTCCTGCTGCCGATCATTCCGCCCAAAAAAGCGGCAGCGCAGAAGCGCGGAAGCCGCCGCAACTAGCTCCAACCCAAGCGGGCGACTGGAGCCGCCGACGCCGACCACGCCGTGTGACTCATCTGTCCACGGCGCTTGCGGTCAGCCGGAGCCGTCGTAAGGTAAGCTCGTCGCGCCTTGGCGATTTCAGAGGGGTTGGGGAGGGAATGAATACGCAATTTTGGCTGACCCAGGCCTTCAACGGAATTTCATACGGCGCGCTGCTGTTTCTGGTCGGCAGCGGCCTCTCGCTGATTTTCGGCGTGATGCGGATCGTCAACCTCTCGCATGGATCCTACTTCCTCCTGGGCGGATATGTCGCACTGTCGGTGATCTGGACGACGGGCTCGTGGCTGCTGGCTATACCGGTCGCGGCTTTGACCATTGCCGCGGTGGGCGTGGCGATGGAGCGCGTGTTCTTGCGGCCCTTGGGGTTCGACCCGCTGCGCCAGGTGCTGCTGACGGTGGGCTTCGCGTTCCTGTTCCAGCAGGCGGCGCTGGACATCTGGACCGGCAACAATTTCGACATCAACCCGCCCGATGCGCTGACCAAGAGCATCGTGGTCGGCGGGCTCTATCTGCCGCTGTACCGGATATTCATGATCGGCACGGCGCTCATCATTGGCCTCGTCCTGTGGCTGGCCATGGAAAAGACCCGGATGGGCGCAGCCGTTCGTGCAACCGTCGACGATGCGCAGATGGCGCGCGGCGTCGGCATCGACACCTCGCGCATTTCCATGTTGATTTTCGCGCTGGGCGCGTTCTTGGCGGCGTTGGGCGGCGTGATCGGCGGTGCTTTTCTCGGCATCTATCCCGGCTTGGACTTCGAGATGTTGCCGATCGCGTTCGCCGTCGTGATCATCGGCGGGATGGGAAGCCTGGGCGGCGCGGCGATCGGCGCGCTGGTCGTCGGACTCGCCGACAATTTTGGCAAGGCGCTGTTCCCGGAGATTTCCTATTTCACCCTCTACGCACCGATGGCGCTGATTCTGGCGGTGAAGCCGACCGGACTGTTCGGACGTGAATGAGCAACGACGGATGAAGAGCCAGCACATCAAGGTCTTGATCGTCGTTGTGGCCCTGGCGGCGATCGCGATCATCATTCCGAACACCAATTCGTTCGTGATCCTGCTGGCCACGCGCGCGTTGGCTTTCTCGATTCTCGTGATGAGCCTTGACATCCTGCTCGGCTACACGGGCCTTCCCTCCCTCGGACAGGCGGCCTATCTGGGCGTCGGTGCGTATTTGACCGCGATTCTCGCGACCAGATACCAATTCGGGCTGGGATACGATTTTTGGCTGGTCGTCGTGCTCGGGATTCTGTCCGCAGCAGCCTTGGCGGCCATTTTCGGCCTGCTCGCCATTCGTGCGACAGGAGTCTACTTCCTGATGATCACGCTTGCGCTCGGCCAATGCGCCTGGGGATTGGCCTACCGATGGAACTCACTCACTGGCGGCGACAACGGCATCAATCTGCGAGCACGGCCCAAATTCGGCATCGACCTCGCGAACGAAGTGACCTTCTTCTATCTGGTGTTCTTCCTCTTCGCCGTCTCGCTGCTGCTGATGTATACGCTGGTCCGCTCGCCGTTCGGGCGAAGCCTGGCGGGCATTCGCGAGCGCGAGCTGCGCATGAAGATCCTCGGCTATAACACCTGGCTGCACAAATACATCGCGTTCATCATCGCGGGCGGCTTCGGCGGGCTCGCCGGCGTGCTGTGGGCCCATACCGCTGGCATCGTGAGCCCGGAGAACGTGGTGTTGACCACCTCGGTCGACGCGCTGTTGATGGCGGTTCTCGGCGGTGCGGGTACGCTGGT
>JBKOXY010000073.1:0-5968 GCA_046725125.1 Pseudomonadota bacterium
CTTGCCGAAACGGCGAGCAAACGCATCGCGCAGGCGCTGGCCGATGCCGCCGATGTGCTCAACCCCGAACAGCGCCGGAAAGTCGCGGACTGGATGGCGTTGGGGAGGCCATGGTGGACGCGCTGGCATCGCGGCTGACGGATACCGGTTGATGGACAATCGTGGGCGAACGCGTCCTTCTGATCGAAGATGATTCCCGTCTTGCCGATATGGTAGGCGAGTATCTCGGCAAGGCGGGCTTTCACGTCATTCATGCCGAGAGCGGGGCGCGCGGCCTCGCGCTGCATGGGCGAGAGCCGCTCGACGTCATCATCCTCGACCTGATGCTGCCGGATACCGACGGCCTGGACATCTGCCGGCAGATCCGCGCGCGGTCCGACACTCCGATCCTGATGCTGACCGCGCGCGGCGACCCCATGGACCGCGTGGTCGGCCTCGAAATGGGGGCCGACGATTATTTGCCGAAGCCATTCGAGCCGCGCGAGCTTTTAGCGCGACTGCGCGCGATCCTGCGCCGCGGCCGAGCCGGGCCCAAACCCGACCTGCTGCGCTACGGACGGCTCGAGATCGACCGCGGCGCCCGCGAAGTGCGGCTTGACGGCATGCCGCGTCCGCTCACCAGTTACCAATTCGCGTTGCTGCTGGCGCTCGCCGAGCATGCAGGCCGCGTCATGTCGCGTGACGCGTTGATGGACGCGGTCAAGGGCGAACAGATCGAAGCGTTCGACCGGTCGATCGACGTGCATGTCTCCCGCATCCGCGCGGCGATCGAGGACGATCCGAGAAAGCCGCGGCGCGTCATCACCGTCCGCGGCACGGGCTATGTCTTCGCCAAAGCCCAGGAGTAAGGAGTCGCTCGCAGTTTGCGGCGATCTCGCATCGAGAGGCATGCTCGGATGAGACGACTCTATCTGCAGGTCTACCTCACGATCGTGGCAAGCCTCGTTCTGGTCGTGCTCACGGCGGGCCTGCTATGGCACTTCTTCGCGGGCTTTGGCCCATTCGCCCAGCGGTTCGAGGTCGCCGGCGAGGTCATCGCCGAGCTTGTCCCCGCGGCGAATGCGCCGGCGGCGGCGCAGCAGCAGGCGATCGACCGGCTGGCGGAGCGCCTCGGCGCGGATTTGGCCTTGTTCAGCCGCACCAACGAGCCATTGGCCGCCGCCGGTCGGCCGCTCCCCACTCCCAGTCGCAACGGCCGGACCGGGGGTTGGATGCCAACGGCCGCCGGGCCCGCGGTTTCGATACCGCTCCCGGACGGTCGGCGGCTGGTTGCACGCCTGCCGTCCCGGCAACGCCCCAGCGCGCTCGTGCTCGCCGCGTTCCTCGGCGCCATCGCCCTGGTGGTCGCCATCGGCGCTCGCCCGGTCGTGCGACGGCTCACGGGGCGGCTCGAGCGGTTGCAGCGCGGCGTCGAATCGCTCGGCGCCGGCGATCTCACCGCGCGCGTCAAGGTCGAGGGCCGCGACGAGGTCGCCCGCTTGGCTCGGAGTTTCAATCAGGCCGCCGCCCGCATCGAAAGCCTCGTCGACGCTCACAAGATGCTGCTCGCCAATGCGTCCCATGAGCTCAGAACGCCGCTTGCACGGATCAGGCTCGGGCTCGAGCTGGTCGCGACGCATCCCGAACGCAAAGTTGAGCTCGAGCGGGATATCGCCGAGCTCGATCAGCTCGTGGACGAGATCCTGCTGGTGAGCCGCCTCGACGCCACCCAGCAGCTGGATGTTCGTGAGGACGTCGACTTGGCGGCGCTGGCGGCGGAGGAATGTGCGCGATATGACGATTGCGCGGTCGAGGCAAAGCCGCTCATGATGCGCGGGGACCCGACGCTGCTGCGCCGAATGATCCGCAACCTCGTCGAAAATGCCCACCTCCACGGCAAACCACCGATCGAAGTGACCGTCGCGAGACAGGATGATCGAGCCGTGCTCAACGTGCTCGACCATGGACCGGTGATCGTCGAAGAGGCGCGCGAGCGGCTGTTCTCGGCGTTCTACCGGATTCCGGGCAGATGCGGGACGAAGGGCAGCGGGCTCGGCCTCGCGTTGGTCAGGCAGATTGCACGCCGGCATGGCGGCGACGTCGCCTACGATGCCGAGCGAGGAAGCTCATTCACCGTGACATTGCCGGCCAAAGCCTAGGACGGTCTTCCCGCTGGGATGGTGAGCCGCTATGGTCGCCGCGCAACAGCCTCCACGCAGGGAAGATACGATGACCCATGATCGCGCCGCGCGCGGCAAGACGATTCGCGACCAAGCTTTCGGCAAGGACGGGTTGAAGACGTGGGACGAGCTCAACGCGATCTGTCCGACGCATGCCCGCGCCATTCATGAATATTGCTTCGGGACCATCTGGGATCGGCCGCACCTCGATCTGAAGACGCGCGAACTGATCGTGATCGCGGCGGCGGTGGCGTCCGATTGCCCCAATGAAGTGGCGCTGCACGCGCGCGGCGCGCTCAACCGCGGCGCCAAGCGCGAAGAGATCATCGAGACGATCCTGCAATGCGCGCCCTATGTCGGCTTTCCCAAGACCAACCACGCGCTCAAGGCGGCAAAAGACGTGTTCGACCGCTGGGAGACGAAGAAGGAGGACTGGAAGGCGCTGTGACCGCGCGCTCACGCGCGCGTGGCGGCGTCGGCTGCAAGCACGTCCAGCAGCAGGTCGAGTGCGGCCGCCGTGAAGGCATGCATGTTGCCGAGGCGATCGCTGCTGCCGGTTTCGAGTGTGATTGCGCGCTCGGTTCGTCCGGCCACAGCGATGCAGCTGTGGCCGGCCGGATCGCCATATCGATTGCCGGCCGGGCCCGTTGCTCCGCTCTCGGCCACGGCCCACGCCGCCGAGAAGCGTTGCCGCGCAGTCTGCGCCAACAGCAGCGCGTAGGGCTGCGTCGAGGCGCGCATGCCGAGGGTCGATATGTCCGGAAGATTCAGCAACGCATGCCGCGCGACCTGGGTATAGACGACGGCGCCTCCCAGGAAATAGGCGGACGCGCCGGGCAACGCCAGCAGCGCCGCCGCAATCAGGCCGCCGGTCGAGGATTCCGCCACGGCGATCGTCTCGCCGCGGTGCTTGAGAAGACGAGCGACTTTATCGGCGCGTGCGATCAATTCCTGCATGGGTGCACATCTCCTTCTTGTCTCCCCGACGTGCGAACTTGCTCGCACCGTCGCGCCGCGCCTATAACAGCTTGAGCTGCACAGGAAGCTCGTCGAGGACGTCGACCTCAAGCTCGGCCAGTAGCTCAGACGTTCGGCCGCTATGAAAGCACGGGATGGGTGACAAGACATGGCAAAAAAGCCCGCAGCGAAGAAGCGCAGCACGAACGAGCGGCACTACAGCGATATTCTCTACGAGGTCGCCGATCAGGTCGCGTGGGCGACCATCAACCGGCCGCGCGTCCTCAACGCCTTTCGCGAGCAGACCCTCGATGAGCTCATCGACGCGCTGAAATCCACGCGCGAGGACCCCTCCATCGCCTGTGCGGTCGTGACCGGCGCCGGCGACAAGGCCTTTTCCGCCGGCGGCGACTTCTACGCCATGAAGCGCCTCACTTGGGTGAACGGCGCCATGTGGAATGACCGCATGCAGGGCCTCGCCATGACCATCCGCGGCCTGCCGATTCCCGTCATTGCCATGGTCAACGGCTGGTGCATGGGCGGCGGCCACGAGCTCGCCTTGTGGTGCGACCTGGTCATCGCCTCGGAGAATGCCGTGCTCGGCCAAACCGGCGCCCGCGTCGGCGCCTGTCCGACGGTGGGAGCGACGCAATATCTGCCGCGCATCATCGGCGAACGGCTGGCGCGCGAGATGATCTTCTGCGCGCGGCGTTTTACCGCGAAAGAAGCCGTCGAGATCGGCCTCATCAACAAATGCGTGCCGCAAGCGGACTTGCGCAAGGAGACGCTGGCGTGGTGCGAGACCATCAAGGGCCATAGCCCGCAGACGTTGCGCATGACCAAGAAGAGCTTGAACTTCGAGTCCGATCTTCTTTATGCGTCGTGGCAGCACGGCATGGAGTTGCTCGCCCATGTCTGGGGCTCGGAGGAAAGCCTCGAAGGAATGGATGCCTTCCTCGCCGGACGCAAGCCCGACTTCCAGAAATTCCGCATGCGCAACAAACGCGAGCTCGAAGACTATCTCGACGGCTGCGCCAAGGATCTCAACGCGCCGCCCTCCATGCGCAGGAAATGACCATGAGCGAGAATGGCCCGCTCGCCGGGATCCGCGTGCTCGATCTGACCCGCATTCTGGCAGGCCCCCTCTGCACCATGATGCTCGGCGACATGGGCGCCGAGGTCATCAAGGTCGAGCCGCCCGATAGAGGCGATGATACCCGCGAGTGGGGACCGCCCTTCGTCGCCGGCGAGGCCGTCTATTTCCTCGGGGTCAACCGCAACAAGCGTTCGCTGACGCTCAACATGGCGGTTCCGGCGGGGCAGAAAATTCTCGCCGGCCTGATCGAAAAGGCCGACGTTGTCATCGATAATTTCAGGTTGGGCACGCTCGAGAAATGGGGCTTCGCGGACGCCTGGTTCGAGCGCCATGCGCCGCGCCTCGTGCGCTGTTCCATCACCGGTTACGGGTCGAGCGGTCTCAAGGCCGCGCTTCCCGGCTATGACTTCATCCTGCAGGCCGAATCCGGTCTCATGAGCATTTGCGGCGAGCCCGACGGCAAGCCGATGAAATACGGCGTGGCAATCGTCGACGTGTGCACCGGCATGCTCGCATCGAACTCCATCCTCGCGGCGCTCAATGCGCGCCACCGCACCGGCAAAGGCCAGAAGGTCGAGGTCTCGCTCTACGAAACGTCGCTCGCGATGCTCGTCAACGTGGCCGCGAGCTATCTCGCGGCCGGCCGCAACGCCGGCCGGTTCGGCAACGGGCATCCGAGCATCGTGCCGTATACGACTTATCAGGCCGCGGACGGGATGATCGCGCTCGGGATCGGAAACGAACGTCAGTTCGCGCGCATTGCCGAAGTGCTCGGCCATCCCGAATGGGCGAAGGATGAGCGTTTTGCGAGCAACCGCGCGCGGGTCGAGAACCGGGCGCTGGTCGACCGTATGATCGACGAGGCGGTGTCGCACGGTGACGCCGATGCATGGCTCGCCAAGCTCAAGGCGGTTGGAATTCCCTGCGGGAAGATCAACTCGGTCGCCGAGGCGCTCGACGACCCGCAGACGGCCGCGCGCGACATGATCGAGACGATCGAGCATTCCACCGTCGGCGCCTTGAAGATGCTCGGGATTCCGTTCAAGTTCTCGGATACCGCCTGCTCCGTGCGGCGCGCACCGCCGACGCTCGGCCAGCACAGCGACGAAATCCTCGCCGGCGAGCTTGGCCTCGACGACAAGGCCATCGCCGAATTGCGCCAAGCGAAGGTCATTTAGGGGCTTGTTCATGGTCACCGGACTGAGCCATGTCTCGATCGCCGTGCCGGATCTCGAAGCGGCGGCGCGTCAGCTCAACGACAAATACGGGCTTCGCGTCGGAGCGCGCATGGTCAACGCCGAGCAAGGCGTGCGTCTCGCCTATGTCGAGCTTGGCGCCGCCAAGATCGAGCTGATGGAACCGTCGCGGCCGGATTCGCCGGTCGCCAAATTCCTCGAACGCAATCCGAAAGGCGGCATCCATCACTTCTGCCTCGGCGTCGACGATGTCGAGAAAGCCGCGCATGCTTTCGCACACAACGGCGTGCGCGTGCTGGGCGGCGGCAGACCGCAACGCAACGTCGCGGGCGAGCCGATCGCGTTCATCCATCCCGGCGACTTTCTGGGCGCGCTGGTCGAGCTCGAAGAGCAGAAGGGGTGAGGAGAACCATGAAGATCAAACGCATCGAGCCGATCGCGGTCAGCTTTCCCATGAAGAAGCCGGTCATCATGGCGGGCGTCGAGATCAGACGGGCGGACAACGTGCTCCTGCGCATCGAAGCGGACAACGGCATCGTCGGCTGGGGCGAGGCCGCCTC
>JBKOXY010000482.1:0-4600 GCA_046725125.1 Pseudomonadota bacterium
CTTTTGGATGTTCGGCCGCTTGTCCTTGAAGTGATGGCCGTTGCCCATATAGGCGATGTACATCGGCGCCGTGTCCGGCGAGCCCTTGTAGTAGGACATGCCCTTGTTGGCGACGTCGGCCTGCCGGTTCTCCATTTCCAAGAGCGAGCGGTGCGAGAACACTACGTGATAACCGTCGCCGGAATTGTCGTAGGCGAGCTTCCAGTTGCCCTTGTATTTGAGTCGGTTCGCCTCGCAGACCCGAATCTGTCCCTTCGGCTGCCGGTCGAGCCATTCGTCGATCGGTTTGGTGATGGCGCCGAGGTAGTCGATCAGCGAAGGGGCGTCGGGGTTAAGCGTGGCGAAGATGAAGCCGCGATAGCTGTCCACGCGCGGCACCTGCGCGACATTGTACTTCGCGTCGTTGAAGTCGCAGGCATAGCCGTCCGGCCACGGCACCGCGCGCAGCTTTCCGGTGTTGAGGTAGCTCCAGCCGTGATACGGGCAGGTGAATATGCGCGCCGAGCCTTTGTCTTTGCGGCATAGCGTGGTGCCGCGGTGCGCGCAGCGATTGACCAGCGCGCGGATTTTCCCCTGCGAGTCTCGCAACAGGATGATCGGTCGCAGGCCCAGCCGCACGGTGATGAAGTCGTCGTTCGCTGGGATCTGGCTCTCGTGGCCGAGATAGACCCAGACCGCGCCGAAGATGTTCGTCATCTCCGCGGCGAAGATCGCCGGGTCGGTGTAGATCAGCCGATGGACGCGGTCCTCCTGAACGAGTTCGTCCCAGTCGTAGAGGTCGGCACCCTCGATCCGAGACGCGTTGAGCTTCTCCAGCATGGCCTTCGTCCTCTAGAGAATCGGCATTACTCCATCTCCTGTCGTCCCCGCGTACGCGGGGACCCATAATCACCGTCGGAAGTAGTTTGCAGAGCCGGCGGTTACGGGTTCCCGCTTGCGCGGGAACGACACCAAGAGAATGGCACAATCGCTCGTTCCGCATCAGACTTTAGCGGTGCCCGCTGCATCCGCCTAGAAAAAATCGAAATATTCGTTCTGCTCCCAGGCCGTCGGCTCATCGCCCTCCCGCGCACCGGTTTGCTTGAGCCATTGCGCAAACCGGCCGGCCTCGTTGCGCTTGAGCTTGAGGAAATAGTCGACGAACACCTCCCCGAGTTGGGCGCGAAACAAAGGTTCGCGCTCAAGCGCGTCCAACGCGGCGGGCAAGCTCGTGGGCAGCATGGGCCGGTCGGCGTTGTAGGGGTCGTCCTCCGCCGGCCCGGGATCAAGCGCGTTCTCGATGCCGTCAAGGCCGGCGATGATCTGCGACAGGATATAGAGGTAGGGGTTGGCGGAGGGCTCGCCTGCTCGATTCTCCAGCCGCGTCGCCTCATCCCCCGGCGCGCCCAGCACGCGGATCATGACGCCGCGGTGGTCGTAACACCAGGAGGCTCGGTCAGGTGCGAGCGAGTTCGGCCGAAATCGCCGATAGCCGTTGACCGTCGGCGTGGCAAACGCGGTCGCGGCGGCGGCATATGTCATCAAGCCGCCGAGAAAGGCGCGGCCGAGCGGCGACAAATGTTCGCGCTCGCGTTCGGGCATGAACAGGTTGCGCCCGCTCTTGCGGTCGACCAGCGACTGATGGAGGTGCCAGCCGCTGGAGTAATAGCCCTTGAGCGCCGGCCGGCACATGAACGTGGCGAAATGTTCCATCCGGCGGCAGATTTGCCGCGTCGCGGTGCGAAACAGCAACGCGTGATCGGCCGCCTCCAGCGCCGGTCGCGCGGCGAACGTACACTCGACCTGCCCCGGTCCCCACTCGTTCTCGATCGATCGCAGCGGCAATCCGATTTTGTCGAAATGGTCGGCGAGCGCGGAGAGCACCGGCTGCATCAAGTCCATATTGGTTTCGCAGTGATAGGAAAAGCCCGGTTCGACCGGCACAGTCTTGATCGGCCGCCCGCGCACGCCGGGGATGCCGACATTCTCGTCGCCCAGTTCCGCTTGCGCGACGCGCAGGAGGTACCACTCGATTTCAAGGCCCACGATGAGGTCCATACCCTTGTCCGCGAGCCATTTGAGGTGCTTGCGCAACAATTGCCGGGGCGAAAAATGGAACGGCACGCCGCTGTTGAAATATTCATCGCACAGCACCCAGCCGATGCCGCTCGCCCAAGGCAGCACGCGAAAGGTCGCAGGATCGGGGACGATGGTGAGATTGGGCGAGCCCGTCATCTCGTCGAGGCCCATCCCGCCGCCGCGCGTGAACGAGGCGAAGGTGCGGGCGTTGGCGGAATCGAGGGTGGTGGTCGCGACGTTGATGTTGTAGCCGGTCTCCAGCGCGGCGAGGAAAGCCGGCACCGTCACCGCTTTGGCGCGCGCCGCGCCGTGCGGATCGGCCCAGACGAGGCGCACGAGATGCAGATTGTCCTTCTCGACCCTACGCTTGAGATCGTCGGCTCGCCGTCGCTGCTCGTCGGTCCACAGGCCGTGCTTTGCGATGAATGGGAGAGGCTTTTTCACCTGCATCATTCCGTGCGACGCCGCGGGAGGGTCGCAATGTAGATGATGGCGCGGGGCCGATCCAGATTGCACACGCAGCGCGACGCACGGTGTGCGCCATTGACGGAGGAACCGCTTGTGTCCTGATTCCGAAGTTCGCAAACGCTTGCGGCAGCCTCTGATGCCGAACTTCGGAATCAAAGGGACACAAGCAAATTTATCATGCTAGTGTGGTTTTGGATTTGAAGTTCCTATGCGAGCTTGCGGCTACAATGGTAGGAACTTCAAATCCACCACACTAGCCGATTTGATCGTCCGATGGCAGCGCACTCGGCGTGAGGGGAAGCATGAGAATCCGCGCGCCGAAGGATTTCTGGTCGGGCGTGATGTTCTGCGGCTTCGCCGTGGTCGCCATCCTCGGCGCGCGCGGATATTCCTTGGGCACGGCCGGCAAAATGGGACCGGGCTATTTTCCGCTGCTGCTCGGCAGCCTGCTTGCGGCCCTGGGAGCGATACTCATCGGCCGCTCGCTCGTCCTCGGCGGTGAACCGGTTGCGCGCTTTCACGTCGTGCCGCTGGCGGCGATTGCGGCGGCCGTGTGCTTATTCGGCGTGATGATCGAGCCGCTCGGTCTCGTCCTCTCGCTCGCCGTGTTGACGCTGATGTCGGCCTGTGCCGGCGCGCAATTTAGGGTGCTGGAAACCCTTGCATTGGCGGCCGCGCTCATCGTCTTTTCCGTCGGCATTTTTGTTTATGCGCTGGGCCTCCCGCTCAATGTCTGGCCGAGCCTGTAGCTCCCGATGGACGTGATTTCAAATCTCGGCCTGGGATTTGCCGTCGCGCTGACCATCCAGAACATCGCTTACTGCTTCATCGGCGTTCTGCTCGGCACCATCATCGGCGTGCTGCCCGGGATCGGTCCGGTCACAACAGTCGCCATGCTGCTGCCGATTTCGTTCACCCTACAACCGGAGTCGGCGTTGATCCTGCTCGCCGGCATCTATTACGGCGCCCAGTACGGCGGCTCGACCACCGCCATCCTGGTCAACATCCCGGGCGAGGCGTCCTCGGTCGTCACCACCATCGACGGTCACCAGATGGCGCGTCAGGGACGCGCCGGACCGGCGCTCGGCATCGCCGCGCTGGGTTCGTTCTTCGCCGGTTGTGCCTCGACGCTGCTGATCGCGCTCGCGGCTCCGCCGCTTGCGGCCGTAGCCTTGCAGTTCGGTCCGGCGGAATATTTCTCCCTGATGGTGTGCGGCTTGGTCGCAGCCGTCGTTCTGGCGCGCGGATCGCTCGTCAAAGCGATCGCGATGGTCGTGCTCGGTTTGCTCCTCGGTCTCGTCGGCACCGACGTGAATACGGGCGCCCGGCGGTTCAATTTCGGCATGATGGGGCTTGCCGACGGCATCGAGTTCGTGGCGATTTCGATGGCGATCTACGGCGTCGCCGAGGTCGTCTACAACCTGGAAAGGAAGCAGGAAGCGAGTGTCGTTTCGCCCGCGCTCGGCAGGGTGTGGCCGAGCCTCGCCGATCTGCGGCAGTGCGCCGGCTCAATCCTGCGCGGCACCGGGCTCGGCGCGATTCTCGGCGTGCTGCCGGGGGGAGGCGCGCTGCTGGCCTCGTTCGCGGCCTATACGCTGGAGAAGAAAGTCGCCCGGCCGCCGCGCCAATTCGGCGATGGCGACATCAGGGGCGTCGCGGCGCCGGAATCCGCCAACAATGCGGGCGCGCAGACGTCGTTCATTCCGATGCTGACTTTGGGGATTCCTGGAAACCCGACCATGGCGATGATGATCGGGGCGCTGATGATTCACGGCATCGCGCCGGGGCCGCGCGTGATGACGGATCGCCCGGGATTGTTCTGGGGGCTCATCGCCAGCATGTGGCTCGGCAACCTCATGCTGGTGATCTTGAATCTGCCGATGGTCGGGGTGTGGGTGCGATTGCTGCGGGTGCCGTACCGGCTGCTCTATCCCGCCATCATCGTGTTCTGCTGCATCGGCGCCTACACCATCAACAGCAAGCCGTTCGACGCCTTCGTGATGGCGTTCTTCGCAGTCTTCGGCTACGTGGCGCTCAAGCTCGACTGCGAACCGGCGCCGCTCATTCTCGGCTT
>JBKOXY010000484.1:0-3009 GCA_046725125.1 Pseudomonadota bacterium
GCGCGCTTCGGCCGGTCGGACGCCTCGACCGCGTGGATGTAATAGTGAATCGCGCCGGGATGGTCGGGATCCCTGGCAAGCACGCGCTCCAAAGTCGGCACGATCGGCGCGCTTTGAGGGTTCGGTTCTCGTCCGCCCGGCTGCCAGTAGTTCCACGGACTGAGATCCATGACCGCTTCCGCGTACAGCACCGCGATCTCGTTGTCCTCCGGGAATTGCGCCGCGACGTTGGCCATGGCGGCGGCATAGGCGGTATCCAGCTGTGCCCGATCCGCCTTCGGGTCTTCAACGTATCGCGCCGACAAGGCCGTAATCAGCGCCTGCTCGCGCGGGCTTGCCTTGGCGGCGAGCGTGCGCGCCTTCTGCATGGCGGCGAAGGCGGGCGCCACCGCCTCTTCTGCCATCGGCAGGTTGATGTTGGGGCCGAGCACCAGCGCCTCACCCCAGAAGCACATGGCGCAGTCGGGATCGAGCTTCTGCGCCTTACGGAATGCGCGCTGCGCCTCCTCGTGATTGAAGGCATAGGTCAGCCGCAGTCCCTGGTCGAAATAGACTTGCGCCGCCGGGCTCGAAGTCGTGACTTTGTACGAGAGCGAGCCGAGCCCGTCCCATATCGGCGGATCGGTATCGGCAAACGCCAGCGCGGGCGACGCGGCGTTCGTTTTCGCCTGCGGCGCCTCGGTCTGCACCGCGGCCAAGCGGATCATGCCGCTCGTCATGGCGCTGGCAGCCTTGGTGGGCGTGTGGCAGAGGAGGAAATCCAGATCGTTCCATCCGGAGGCGGGTTCGGCACTCGTCGGGGCGGCATTCGCCGACGCGAGTCTGGCGGCTTCGGATATGCGTTCGCCGTTGGAGATCAACAACGCGAGCCCGCCTGCGAACGCTGCCGCACCGGCGGTGAAAAGCGACATCCGCGACCGCATCAACGCCTTCATGATGTCCTCCAATCAAGGCGCAAGGACTGCGTCCATGCGCGACTCACTTGGCTGACGCTTGCAATTAGGACCCTCGGCGACCTGAGAGTTAGCGCACTCGCCCTCCATCTCGCAAGCCGCTACGGGCAATCGCCTACGCGCTGGCCTTCGATCGACGTGCGTACCGATTGCATGAGGCGGCCCAGCATGAATGAGCGCGCGGTGACGATGGCCGTGTAGTGTTCGGGACTGTCAAACGTGAATTCTCCCGCCACGTCCATGTCGATCTGGCCGGTGCATTGCAGCCGCCATTTCAGCCGCTGCGGCGTGCTTTCATGCTCGACCCGCTCGCAGGTCGAGTTCGTCGTGCGGCTAATGGGGCTGAACGTCTTGTCGAGATCGGCGACCGCCTCTGGCGTCAGACAGCGGGTGGTTTGTTGAACCGGACCCGCGACGCCATCGATTTCAGGGGAATTGACCGTCCTCCACTGGCCGGCGCGCAATCCGTCGGCGGCAGTCTGGGCGGCGCCAAGAACAAGCGCCACAACGAGCACACAGCCGCGTGCGCAATGAAGATCCGCAGCAGTCATTTATCCGACATTCCCGATGTCAAAGTTGTAGCAGCGTGGATGATACCAGTGTCCTCGGTCCCGCCGGAAGGCCGTTGCTCAGTCCCAAGACGCGCTGAAAATCATCCGCTTTGCGAACCGTCATTGCGCCTTGATGTCGGCCGCACGAATGACCTTCGCCCACTTGTCGATTTCCCATCGGATCCGGTCGGCGAATTCCCTGGGCGTGCTCGCGATCGGCTCGAATCCAAGCGCTGAAAGGCGCTCCCGCACGTCCGCCAGCGCGACGATCCTGACGATCTCGCGATGCAAGCGGTCGATGACGTCCTGCGGTGTCCGGGCCGGCACCAGCACGCCGAGGATGATGTCGGATTCCTGACCAGGCGCGCCCGCTTCCGCGAGCGTCGGCACGTCGGGCAGGGCGGGCGAACGCCGCGCACCGGTGACGGCGAGCGCGCGCACCGTGCCTTGCTTGATGTGCCCGGCGGCGGTGGAAATGGAGGTGTAGAGGATGGGTGTATGCCCGCCGATCGTCGAGGTGATCGCGGGCCCGCCGCCATTGAAGGAGACGGCGACCAGATCGAGCCCGAAGGCCTGCTTGAGCATTTCGCCGGCGAGATAGCCTGGCGTCCCGAGGCCGGCATGTGCGTAGCTCAACTGGCCTGGGCTGGCTTTCACCCAGGCGACGAGTTCTTTCACGCTGGCCGCCGGAACGGAGGGATGCACCAGCAGCACTTGCGGCGATACGCCGACGAGCGATACCGGCGCAAGGTCGCTCGTGGTGTCGAAGCCGAGCTTGGCAAACAGGCTCGGATTGACGACGAGCGTGCTGCTGATGACGAGGATGGTATAGCCGTCGGCCGTCGCCTTCGCTGCCAGCGCGGTGCCGATATTGCCGCTGCCACCTGGGTGGTTCTCCACGTAGAACTGCTGGCCGAGACCTTCCGACAGCTTGGGCGCGAGCACACGTGCGACCGCGTCGACCGGCCCGCCCGGCGCGAATGGCGCGATCATCTTCACGGGCCGATTGGGGTAGCCGGATGTCTGCGCAAAGCTCGCACCCGCGATCATAAGCGCGGCGAGGCCGAGCACGATCGCCTTCAGCTTGATGCTTTCTCTTTGCCGTCCGGAGATCATTCCACCCTCGGGTATTCGGCGCGCGACGGTCCTGGCTCGACTCGTGCAGCGGCGCTCAATCGGCCTTGATGTTCGCATCGTGGACGACTTTGCTCCATTTCGCGATCTCGAGCTTGATGCGCGCGCCGAACTCATCCGGCATATTGGCGACCGGAGCGAAACCCAACGTTTTCCAAACGCTCCTTGACGTCGGACGTGGCAACCGCTTTTGCGATGTCACCGCGCCAGCGGTCGATGATGTCCTTCGGCGTGCCGGCCGGTGCAACGATGCCGGTCAGCGTGTCGCTCTCGAGATCGGGAACGCCCGCTTCGGCGTTGGTCGGCACGTCCGGCAACGCCGGCGAACGCCTGGCGTTGAGTACCGCCAGCCCGCGCAACTTGCCGTCCTT
>JBKOXY010000141.1:0-5777 GCA_046725125.1 Pseudomonadota bacterium
TCGTTGTGTGCCGGGCATGTTCGGCAGTTCGGAGGTGCAAGTCCTCCACCCAACCTGATGGAGGTGAAGGGTTAGCGATGCGCAAGGGCTACCGCCGCGAGGCGGTGTCTGAAGGAAGCGCGGAGCAAACGTGCGAGCTGATGGACAAGAACCGGATACAAGGCGCTAGCGTCGGGCGAGCAGGCAACGTACTGCGAAGCCCATATCCATCAAGGATGCGAAGCGTAGATCCGGCAGCTGTGCACGGAAGGCGGCCGAACTTACCCCGGGAGATCTGCTCGGTGTCGCTTCGGCGACTGAGGCTGCCGCGAGGCGGTCTGACCGCAGGGCAGAAGTCAGCAGAGGGCGTAATACGTCATGGCGTCGGCAAGGCTAGTGAGGCACTCCGAAACCGAAAGGTGGAGTCAACAGATAGGCCGAACCGGGAACGGTGGCTGAAGGCCCGAACGAGAGGAAGGGCAAGTAGGGCATGAATCTCGGGAGCGACAAGCGGCTGAACATCCAGTGGAGACTGGACTTCTCATCGGCGCCGACGGGTGAAGCCCGGCAGGCGGGACGGGAAGACATCGAATCGTTCTCGGCGGTGAAGGAACCCGAACGCCCGGCCAACACGAATCGAATAATGGAGGAAGTGTGTGAGCGAGGAAACCTGAAGGAAGCATTGCGGCAGGTGAGGGGCAACAAGGGTAGCGCCGGCGTCGATCGGATGACGGTCGATCAACTTGGCGACTACCTGAGACAGCACTGGCCAGTCATTCGGGAGCAATTGCTGAACGGGACCTACGAGCCGAAACCGGTGAGGCGGGTGGAAATCCCGAAACCGGACGGAGGGGTGCGAAAGCTTGGCATCCCAACCGTGCTGGATCGTTTTATCCAGCAGGCGGTGATGCAGGTTCTGCAGAGGCGATGGGACCCGACGTTTTCCCCACACAGCTATGGGTTCCGACCGCGCCGATCGGCGCATCAGGCCGTGGCTCAGGCGCAGCAATACATTGCGCAGGGCTACGGATGGGTGATTGATCTCGATTTGGAAAAGTTTTTCGATCGGGTCAATCACGACAAACTGATGGGTCAAATCGCCAAACGCGTCGCGGACAAGCGGCTGTTGAAACTCATCCGGGCATTCTTGAACGCCGGGGTGATGGAGAACGGACTGGTCAGCCCGAGCGTGGAAGGGACCCCGCAAGGAGGACCGCTTTCGCCACTGCTAAGCAATGTCGTGCTCGACGAACTCGACCGCGAGCTGGAGCGCCGCGGACACCGCTTCGTGAGATATGCGGACGATGCCAACATCTACGTCCGCAGCCAACGGGCAGGTCTGCGGGTGATGGAGAGCATCAAACGATTCATCACACAAAAGCTGAAGCTCAAAGTAAACGAGGCAAAGAGCGCGGTGGCGCGACCGCAGGAGCGGAAGTTCCTCGGGTTCAGCTTCACGGCTGGTCCGGACATCAAGCGCACGATTGCGACACGAGCTCTGGAACGGTTCAAACGGCGAATCCGGGAGATCACGCGACGGGCCAAGGGCGTGAGCATCAAAACGACAATGGACGAGCTGGCTGTGTATATGCAGGGCTGGCGCGGCTATTTCGGCTTCTGCGAAACGCCTGAGGTGCTGATCGCCCTCACTCGCTGGGTCCGGCTGCGACTGCGGGCCGCTCTCTGGCGGCAGTGGAAAACACCGCGGCGGCGTCGAGCGGCGCTGGTCGCAAACGGGGTCCCGGAGCGCACGGCGCACAACGCTGCCGGTAGCGGCCGTGGCCCTTGGCGACTAGCCCGGAGCAGGGCCCTCTCGTTAGGGCTCTCCAATGCGTACTTCAGATCGCTCGGCCTCCCGTCCTTGTTCGGCGCGTGTTAGCCAAACTCTCGAACCGCCGTGGTACGGACCCGTATGCCCGGTGGTGTGGGAGGGGCGGCGCTGTGAGGCGTCCCCCTATCCCGATCGCGTGACGCGCTAGTTCCGTAGGGTGGGCAAAGGCGCACCCCCGGGTAAGATTAAGGCGTGAGGGTTATCGCGTGCGCCGTGCCCACGTGCGCACGCTACGTAGGTGGGCACGGCGCGTTCCGCGCCTTTGCCCACCCTACACTTCACACGAAGCCGCGCCAGCTAATGCCGCCGGGCCTGCACGACGAATCCGATGATCGTGTCCTCGCCCAGTTGCTTGCACGCTTCCAACCGATGCAGCCCCTCCACCAGGACGAAGCGCTCGCCATCCTGCCGCACCAGGATCGGGGTTTGCAGACCGACCTGCAAGATGCTCTCGGCGATCGCTTGCGCCTTCTTGGGGTCGAGCGTGGCGCGCCGCTTCGCCGGCACATAGATGTTCGCGATCGCGAATGTCTCGCGCTTCATCATGGACGGCGACCAGCGTGTTGCATTCGCCTGCTCACTGCAGCTGGTCCTTGACCTGGTTGATCCCTGCCATCACGCATGGTTCGTCGACGCCGGGCGAGCCGGAGAGCCCGACCCCGCCGATCACGTCGTTGCCGACCTTGAGCGGCACGCCGCCGCCGATGGCGATCACGTTCGGCAGCGTCGTCTGCTCGCGCCGCACCGGCCGCGTCGCCATGTCCTTGATGAATTCCTCGGTGGTCATCTTGAAGGTCATGGCGGTGTAGGCCTTGCGGCGCGCGTTTTCCATGGTGTGCACGCTGGCATTGTCGGCGCGCAGCGCAACGACGGTGTTGCCGCCGCGATCGACCACGACCACGGAGGTGGCGTAGCCACGAGCCTTGCAGTCCTCCAACGCGGCCTGCGCAATCGTCAGCGCGATCGGGTAGCTCAGCTCCTTGCGCTGGAGGAGTTGCGCGCTCGCGGGCGCGGCGACGGCGCAGGCGAGGGCGCCGAGGGCGAGGCGGGTGGCCGTTGTGGTCATGGATCGATCCTCCAGGTTGCGGCGGTCTTTTGCTTTGCCGGTAACAGCGCAGCCCCGAAGTCTATTCCATTCCGGACGGCTTGTATGTGCCGCGGGTCGAGGGCACGCGCGCGCCGACAAACCACCCTGCAAAATCAAACCGCCCGGCGCTGACGGCTGAGCGCCGGGCGGAGATGTCTGCGCTTTCAATCCCGCTCAGTGTGCCAGCGGATCGGGCCGCACCTGGATGTGTACGGCGCGCGGCTTACTGCCCTTGCCGCCTTCCTTCAGCCACGGCGTGCGATCGCCGTTGGTGCTCCACAGCCCGCGGCCTTTCCAGCCGGCATTTGGATCGTCGATGCGCCCGTCCAAGCCCTTGGCAAAGAAGCCGAGCGGGTACGGGATGCGCAGCATGACCATCTGCCCGTCCTTGAGCGCGGCGAAGCCGTCATTGAGGTTGGCGGTCGAGATCGGGACGTCCTCGCCGAGCCCCACCGTGTTGTGCTGGTCGACCCAGCTGTAGTAGCTCGCCTCAGCGCTCCCGTTCTCGAAGCCCTGGAAGGCCGGGCCCGGATACTTGTAGTACGCGAAGCCTTCGGGGCAGTGGTTGCCGGTCGCGGTGGGCCCATTGAGCGGACTCTTGCACTTGCGCCGGTCGAAGCTGACGAGGGTGCCGTTTGAGCCCGACCCCCAAAGGACGCCGTTCTTGTCGATGTCGCCGCCGCGCACCCCAATGCCTTCTTTCGGGATGGCGTAGAACTCGCTGAGCTTGGTCTTCGGATCGAAGCGCAGGAATCCCGGCGTGCCGGCGAATACGTTGAGGGTGTACCAGACCGAGCCGTCGGTCGGGTGCGGCATCACGGCATAAGGACCTGAGCCCGCGATCCGCTGGTCCTTGCCGGCTTCCGCCGGCTGGTTTGGCTGGGTCCATTCGTCGACCTTGCCGTTGCCATTGGTGTCGAGCACGAACGGCGCCCAGCCCTGCGCCTTGGCGGCGTCGCCGGTCTCGTCCCACACCTTGGTGTTGACCCATCCGGCGACCACGCCGGTGCCGGAGAGCCACAGCGTGTTGTCGGCGTCGTAGCCGAACTGCGGGTGGTGCGTCCCGAAGCAAGTATCGATGAAGCTGTACTTCATCGTCTTAGGGTCGAGCATCGCCACCTGGCGCCCCGACTGTTCGAGCGGGAACACCTTGGCCGAGGGATGGTCCGAAGCCTTCTTGCAGAATGCTGGATTATCGATCCCGCGCACGGCCGCGGCAAACCATACCCGGCCGTTCTTGTCGAACATGCCGTTGTGGTTGTTGGCGCGCTGGCTCCAGATTTTCTCGTCGCCCCAGTAGGCCGAGGGCTGCGCCGGTTTCGGCATGGCGGAGGCATGGAACGGGGGTCCGAACGACTCGGGTGTGTTCGGATCCGCGACCGGCATCTTGAAGAACGTCACCTTGTGCGTCTTCGGATCGAGGATTGGTATCTCGTCGCTCGAGTATTCAGGCGAACCGTAGAGCGGACCGTAGGAATTGACGGTCGGATAGCGCCGGTCCGAGGAGATCAGGTCGTGGGTAAACTGCTTCTCCGTGCCCCACTCCCACGACGTGACGACGACGTTGCGCTCGACGCCCTGCGGCCGCGGCGGCTTGCTGTTCGGCAGTTCGCCCTTGGCGATGCGGTCGGTCCAATCGCCGAAATACTTGAACGGCACGCCGGCGAGCTGTCCGGCAAGCCGGTTCACCATAAACTCGCCGGTTTGGCCGGACTGGATGCGGCGCATCCACGCCTCCGCACCTGTCTTGAATTCACCAAACTGCGCCGGGACGGTGCGCGTCGATTCCTGCCCGAGCTGATGACAGCCGATGCAGTCGACGTTACCCATGCGCTGGCGCCAGGTCTCGCGCGTGATGTTCTTCGGGATATCGGTCGAGCCGCCGAAATCCTTCTCCGGCGGAATGTTCATCATCGCGTACCAGTAGATCGCCGGATAATACTGCGCCGCCGCCCGCTCGTTGGGCGCCGGCACCGCCGTTAGATTGAGCTGCTGGCCGGGCTTGGCGCGCATCTTCGGCGAATCCACGAGCCCATAGCCGCGCACCCAGACCTGGTAGTTTGCAGTCGGCAGGTCCGGGATGACGTAGCGGCCCTGATCGTCGGTGACCACGATCTTGGCATACTTAGTCGGGAGCTCGGTCGTCTCCGCGATCACCCAGACGCCGGCCTCCGGCCCGTTCGCGCCGGTGACCACGCCGCCGATGTCGTCGTTGTCGATGGCGACGGCGGTCTGGGCGCTCACCTGCGCCGGCGCGGCCGCCAGCAAGGAAGCGATGCCGATTGCCGCCACGGTCAAGTACAGCCTGGCTTTAAGTCTCATGGGTGCGCTCCTCGTGCGTTATGATTCTTGTGCCGTCGCGGTCGTGGGCGATGTGCGCTGGGCCCACCCCCGCGCGCCGGGCAAGATTCTGCACAGTCCATGTCGTCCCGCAATAAGGCTGGTTGCAGCTCGTTCGAACGGCTGACATGGCGGTCCCGGTCTCGCCCACGGAACGTCGAGCCGTCCCGGGCGTATGGCTGGCATGAATGCACGGTGGCCCCCATATGAACTCTCGCATTCGTGGAGGCTCCATTGTCCAGGCCCCTGATCGTGTCCATCCCGCACCGCCTCGGCCGCGAAGAGGCGACGCGCCGCATCAAGTCCGGCCTCACCGCCGCGCGCACGAACTATTCCGCGTTGCTGACCATCCATGAGGAAACCTGGAGCGGCGATCGGCTCGCCTTCAATCTCAGCGCGCTCGGCCAGAGCGCCGTCGGCTTCATCGATGTCGCCGATGACCACGTGCGCCTGGAAGTCGCGCTGCCCTGGCTGCTGGCGGTGGTGGCGGAGAAATTCACGCCCGCGATCCGCAAGGAAGGCACGCTGATGCTGGAGAAG
>JBKOXY010000105.1:0-4584 GCA_046725125.1 Pseudomonadota bacterium
GGGGTCGGGCCGCAGCACGGGATCGAGCACGGTCGCGAGCTGGCGGATGGCGGCAAGCTTGGGCTGCTGGTCATCGGGAATGAAACTCTCGATGGTCTTTACGCTCGAGACCTCCGGTAGCTTGGAGAGCTTCTCCAGATCGGACTTCGCGGCCTCCATGCTCGGCGCCAGCACAAAAATCGAACTCGCGCCGATGGCAGGGTCGCTTCGCAGCTCCAGGAACGTCGCAACCGACTCGACCTTGGTGCTCCTCAGGTTGAGCGGATTGAAGTCGAACTGCAGCCAATAGAGCAATGGCAGGCCGGCCGCGACGACGAGCCCGGTGCCGACAATGATCGGGATTCGGTGCCGCTCCATGAACCGATCGAGGGGCGCCAATCGCTTGAAACCCATTTCTTTCGGTTCGCCCGGCGGCCGCAGCACCGTCAACAACGCCGGGATCAGGGTTATGCTCGTCAGGAACGCGATGATCATACCGAGGCCTGCGAGCAAGCCGAGCTCGGACAATCCCTTGTAGTCGGTCGGAAGGAACGACAGAAAGCCGGCGGCGGTTGCAGCCGCGGCAAGCGTCAGCGGCGCACCCACGTGGCTTGCGGTATTGACCAGCGCCTGGTGGAGATCGTCGACCTCGTGACGCTCGGCGCGATAGCGGACGCTGAACTGAATGCCGAAGTCGACGCCGAGCCCGATAAACAGAACGGCGAAGGCCACCGAAATCAGGTTGAGCGCACCCACCAGGGCCAAGCCGACTGCGGCGGTAATGGAGAGGCCGACCAACAAGCTGATGGCGACCGCCAGGATGATTCCAAACGAGCGCAAGGCGAGCCAAAGGATGGTCAACACCACCACGATGGTCACGGTCGTGTTGGTGAACGCCCCCTCCTCCAGCGTGGCATATTCCTCATCGGCGATTGCGACCGGTCCCGTAAGGCGTAGTTTCGCGCCGATATCCAAATCGGCTGCCGCCTGCCGAATGGCATCGGTCGCCACCTTCCCCGGCATGAGCGCGGCGTAGTCGAGCACCGGCCTGATCTCGAGGAAGCGCCGCCGCTCGTCCGGGGTCGGGGGCCTGCCGTTGAGCATCGCGCGCCAGGAGAAGCTCGCCGCGCGCCCCGCGATGGCCTCGTCGAGCGTGTCCGAGACCATGTTCAAGGTCCCGGAAAAATTGTCGAGCGTGTACTGGTTCATACGCACGCCGATCAATCCATAATTGAGCGCGGTGGTCAGGCCGCGCAGGTTGGAATCCTGCGCCAGCGTCTGGATCACCGGCTTGGCCTCGCCGAGCTTCTTGGTGAGCGCGACCACCTCCTCGGTGGGCAAGAACAAAAGTCCGTTCTTCTGGAAGAATGGCCCGCCGCCCGCCTCCAGGATCGAGCGGAAGTGATCCTTCTGATCGGACAATTTCTGGATCACCGCCGCCGTGGCCTGGGTTGCCAGTTCGGAGGTCGGAGCGTCGATGACGGCCAGGATGGTTTCTTCCTTCGGGGGGAACGACTTTTCGAATGCCACCTCGCGCTGCCGCCACGGCAGCTCCTTGGAAATGAGCTTGTTGACGTCGGCGTCGATGGCGAAATGGCCGGCCGCGTATACGGCCGCGGCGAGACCCAAAACGACCGCGATGCCAATGATTTGCACGGCATGCCGGGTGCAAAAATCAACGGTAGCGACGATCGTTTGCTGCAACATGCCTAGTCCTGGAAGCTATGCGACTGGGGTCCAATTGGAAGGAGCGGGAACGTGAGCCAGAATGGCCGGCGGAATATCAGGCAATGCGGTGCGTTGACAACGACTATAGGTTGCACGGGAACACTGCCAGAACATCGATCAGATGCGGTTAACCCCAAAGGCGCGCGTCAAGTTCGACGAGCGCGACGATGGGTCGCCTGAACCGCAGATTCCCGATGATTTGGGCTGTGCCTGCGCCAACCTATATGGGAAAATGTTGGAATCATGACTTTGCCCATCCCCCTCCCGGATCCTGTCACGCGCTCCCTGGTCGACCGGGTGATCGATCACGACCGTCGGGCCGCGATATGGGCCGAAGCCTGCCGCGATGCCAACGCCATTTTGACCACGAGCTTCGAGACGCTCGCAGAGGGCGCGGCGGCGCGGCGGGTGCGGAGGAGGAGCGCCCCAGCGAGACGATCATGAAGGTCATTCTGGCGCAACCTCGCGGATTCTGCGCAGGCGTCGTGCGCGCCATCGAGATTGTCGAGCGCGCGCTCAAGAAATACGGGCCGCCCGTCTACGTCCGCCACGAGATCGTTCACAACAAATTCGTCGTCGACAGCCTCAAGGCCAAGGGCGCGATTTTCGTCGAGGAACTATCCGAGGTGCCGCAAGGCGCCGTGACCATCTTCAGCGCGCACGGCGTTGCCAGGAGCGTGGTGAACGAGGCGGCCGGACGTCAGCTGCCCGTGCTCGATGCGACCTGCCCGCTGGTCACCAAAGTGCACAACCAGGGTAAGCGCTACGTCGCCCAGGGCCGCGTACTCATTCTCGTCGGCCACGCCGGCCATCCGGAGGTTGAGGGCACGCTCGGCCAGATCGACGGTCCAGTGGTCCTGGTGCAGAGCGAGGAGGACGTCGAGGCGCTGAACATTTCCCCCGATACGCCCGTCGCTTATGTCACGCAGACGACGCTGAGCGTCGACGACACCCGCGGCATCATTGCCGCGCTTGAACGCCGCTACCGAAACATCGTCGGACCGGAGATCCGAGACATCTGCTACGCCACGCAAAATCGCCAGTCGGCGGTGCGGGAACTGAGCCATCACGTCGATGTGATCCTGGTGGTTGGCGCCAAGAACAGCTCCAATTCCAATCGGCTGCGCGAAATCGGCGCGGAGGCGGGCATTCCGAGCTATCTCATCGCCGACGGCAGCGAGCTGGCGCCGGAATGGGTCAAGGACGCGCAAACAATCGGGATCACCGCCGGCGCCTCCGCGCCCGAGGTGCTTGTCGAAGACGTCATCAACACGTTGCGAACGCTTGGCGAGGTCGAAGTCTCGACTCTCCCTGGCCGCGAGGAGCATATTGAGTTCCGGCTCCCCCGTGAACTGGCGGCGGGCTGAGACGTTCACCAGACAGCCACAGCCTGAGGCGGCAAAACAGGAAGACAGACAGGAAGACAGAAAGAATGCGAGTCCCGTTTTTCAAAGAAATGCGTATCGGCGCCTACATCTTCAAGCAGAAACTCTTGGGGCGCAAACGCTATCCGCTCGTGCTGATGCTGGAGCCGCTGTTTCGTTGCAATCTTGCGTGCGTCGGTTGCGGCAAGATCGACTATCCTGATCCCATCCTCAATCGCCGGCTGTCGGTTAAGGAATGCCTCGACGCCGTCGATGAATGCGGCGCGCCGATGGTGGCCATCCCCGGCGGCGAGCCGTTGATCCACCGCGAGATCGGCGACATCGTGAAAGGCTTGGTCGCCAAGAAGAAATTCGTCTCGCTCTGCACGAATGCGCTGCTCTTGGAGAAAAAGCTCCATCTGTTCGAGCCTTCGCCCTATCTCTTCTTCTCCGTCCATCTCGATGGGCTGCGCGAGCATCACGACAAATCCGTCTGTCAGGCAGGCGTGTTCGACCGCGCCGTGTCCGCGATCAAGGCCGCCAAGGCTAAGGGCTTCACCGTCAACGTCAACGCCACGATCTTTGACGGTCATCCGGCCGAAGACGTCGCAGCCTTCCTCGATTACGCCAAAGAGCTCGACGTCGGCGTGTCGATCTCTCCCGGCTATGCCTATGAGCGCGCGCCCGACCAGGAGCATTTCCTCAGCCGGCGGAAGACCAAGGAGCTTTTCCGCAAGGTCTTCAGCATGGGCAAGGGCAAAAAGTGGAATTTCATCCACTCGAACCTGTTCCTCGATTTCCTCGCCGGCAACCAGACCTATCACTGCACGCCGTGGGGCATGCCCACCCGCAACATTTTCGGGTGGCAGAAGCCCTGCTACCTGCTGGGCGAAGGCTGCGCCAAAACATTCCGTGAATTGATGGAAACCACGGACTGGGACTCCTACGGGACCGGCAAGTACGAGAAGTGCGCGAACTGCATGGCCCATTGCGGTTACGAGCCGACCGCGGCCGAGGCAACGGCCTCGCACCCCTGGCAGGCGCTCAAGGTCGCGATGTTCGGCCCACGCACCGAAGGACCGATGGCGCCGGAAATTCCGCTCGATAGGCAGCGCCCGGCGGAATTCGTGTTCTCGCGCCATGTCGAGCACGAACTCGCGGCCATTCAACAGGCCGAGAAACGGGCTCCGCTGGAGGCGGCGGAGTAAAACAACCCGTTCTGCTCCCGGGCCGAGCCGAGAGCGCGGCGAGGCGAATTCGCATCCCCACCACGCCAGAGCGCGTCTACGCGCTCGAGGCTCATGCGCCCAACGCGCTGAGGGGCACGGCGCGTTGCAGATTTCGCTTGCGTGCGTAACGAGAATCTTTCAGAAAAGCGTATTCACCAAATTTGCGCATGGAAACCGAGCTCGTTGCGGGTTGGCGAACGTTTGGTCGCGCGAGCCCGGCTTATGGCGACCGCCACGGGGACGTGCTTGCGCTGCGGATCGCCGGTTTCCCGTATTTCGACTGT
>JBKOXY010000389.1:0-3493 GCA_046725125.1 Pseudomonadota bacterium
CGTATCAGCCGGCCCACTGAATTCTCGGCACTGGACCAGGGATCAGTGAGTGTCCGCGCGCGCGCCCTCATGGGGCTGGAGTGGCGCGAGTGAGAAGCTGATATTATATTCTCGGCATGCCCGAGCGCACACGCGAACCGCAGAATAACGCCAAATCCATCGACAGATGGGACAATGAGGGCGGGGCCCCGAGCGGTGGTGACCATTCGGCGCGAAAGCGCCCGCGCGACACCAACCTTCAGAAAAAGGCCGCGGCTAAGAAGAGTCCAAAGAAGCAGGCTCAATGGCCCGGTAAGCGTGCTTGAACCGCCGCTTCTCGCTTTCCAACAGGTGCAATGGAACCAGGTATAGATCTTCGTACCTACGCCCGGGCCATTACTGTAAACAGAAGGCAAGATGAGTGATCCAGAACATGACCCTGTACCCAGGCGCGACTGGAAATTGATAGTCGCCGCCGTTCTGGCCCTCGCACTCGTGATTGGGGTTATTGCCTATAAATACACCGGCGACGTCACTGGTGTCGTCAAATTTGGAACCAGCGGGCAACCGGGCCGCAACTAGCCCGACTAAAGGCCTTGGGGGGTGTGCACCGAAAATCGGTCGTGTACATCCGCACAAAACACGCGGCGGGGCAGGCCTGGCTACTGCTTTGGAGGCGGGGGTTGTTTGCGCGTCGGGCGACGCTTGCACCACGCAGTGATCGCGACAGCGTCGATTTTTTCGTCGTTCGGGCCCTTGACGAAATGCACAACGCAGTTCCGCCGCATCAGATCGCAGGCTTGGCGTAGAGCGTCTTCTTTCGAAGCAAAGGCTCGGCTGACAGAATCGCTGTTCAATCGACGATCGAAATAATGCGCGGTCCAATTCATGCCCATGCTCCGGTGTCCACTTGGATACTACTCGGATGTGCCTGTCGAAAACGACATCCGGCTACCGGTTCGAACCCGATCAACATTATGAACAACACCGAGAGGCGTTCAACCAGAGCTATGGAATGATCGACGCCACGCTCGTGTCTATCCGGCGATCTCCTCGGCAATAACGGTCAAGCCCGCCAGGGTGCAGGCGACCGAATGTGGTCGCAGCGCGACAGCGGTGCCGTCGAGGATGAGGCGCACGATCGGCTCTGGCGAGCGAACGAGCATTCAAGGCATGCATCCATCCTCGAGGGCGAGGCGGTATCATCGCGGATGGCGGGCGCCCCTGCCGAGGAGGAAATCGACGAACCCACTGGCAAATTCTTGCGGCCGCGAAGCGACGTTGCGCACTTCGAACTGCTCGCGTACCTGAGCCTGGCCAACTGAATATCGGCCGCTGGCTCTCGTCAATCGGCCAACCTTGATCGCGGCGGTCATGGCCGTCCTGCCGAGCCGGCTAGGGCGAGCGGCGTGTCCGAGCGAGATTGCAGTCATTGAGCCCCCCATCTAAACGAACGAGCCGTTAGCGCCTTTACATCTCAAGACTTAACGAACGATGGAGACGGAAACCCCTGCCGAATCCATCGTCGTAGACGAAGCTGAAAATCAGTCCTTTTTGGGTTTCAAATTTGGAGCGATCATCGATTTAGAAAAAAGTGTGGTTTTTCAGCAACTACGGAAGAGACTCTGGACCACATGGATTCAGGGGGAAACGGAGGCCGCCGGAAATGACAGCTCCTTCGGCAAGGTTCTGGGTGTCGGGGTGATCAATATTGCACAGACGGCGTCGCACAAATTCGGGCAGTCCTGTGTCGGATCGATGGACCAGACCAGATGCTCACGAGTATCGAGTGCAGATCCCAAGCCGAAGAGAAGATGACGCAGGCCGAACGCGAACCGCGACATCGGACGCGCCTGCTCACTGCCGCTCAAGCTTGGCTCATTCTCGCAGGTCAAATGAGACGATTAGAAGCCACGATACGCAGTACCGGCAAAATACGCTCGAAAATCCGGGCGGATTAGCCCGCCGCCGTTGGCTGCCCTCAAAGTCCCCGTGGGCGCACGCCTACGCTCAACAAGCACAGGGAAACGCCATGTCCCCTCTCCAGCCTGATCCGCCGTCGCCCGCACCCGTCTGGATCTGTCCCATCTGTCAAAAGCTCATGCGCACCCGGACCATTGAGGTCGCGGATGGCGAGGAGCAGACTAAGCTCGTTTGCGCGACATGCGGAGCCGAAGCAACCCAAAGCAAAATGCTATCCGATTAACAGGTCGACGCCGGCTTTGACCTGAAACCAAAACACACCATTAGATTTGACCACCGAAGAGGCGCGGCTTCTTAGAGAACCGAGCGACGGCTTTTCGCTGAAGTGGTCAATTTTATACAGACCGCGTTCCCGTGGGCGTCTTAGATCAAGACGCCCGCGTGCCCCGTTTCGGGGGCTGGGCTTCCAAGTCGCCCTACTAGCCCCGCTTCGGCGGGGTTTTCTTTTTGCGGGGGAGTCTCGCCCGACTTCCCTCTGGGCTTGCCGAGCTTCATTTCGGACAGCGGCTTGTGGCCGACCAACCTTGCCCCGCGTATCGTTCGCATGATCGACGCCAACTAGCCGAGAAAAAATATACCCAGTGGCGAGCTCATTCACCGTGTCCGCTATCGCGGTGCGCTCGTTGGCTGAAAATGGACGCAGAGGAGACCTGCGTCCTCGGACTGGATCGGGACGCCGAACAGTAGGCATTCAAGGGCCGAGGAGCTCGCGCTTGTTGGATTGCGGCATATCTCTCGACCGAGGTACGCGCAGTCCTGGCAAACACCGAAGCACCGACGCGCCCCACTCGCAGCTACAGTGGTCAGCACTTTGTGCAGCGTGTGATGCATCGCGGTTCGCTCGTTCGCGTCGAGCGAGTCCACGGCGCGCACCAGAACTTCGAACGGATCGCGTGCAAGCGCTTTTTTTCCCTTGCTCGTCAGTCGCAGACTGACGCTTCGCCCGTCCGCCTTCGATCGCTGTCGGACCAAGTACCCACCTGCCTCAAGTGCTTTGATCGCTTGCGAAGCGGTGCCGCGGGTGGTCGCTTGAAACTCCGCAAATGCCGACGGGGTCCGCGAGAACGTATTGGCGCGGGCGAAGTAGCGTAGCGCCATCCACTGGGCGGGGCTGAGTTTGCCGTCATAGGCCTCGGCTTGCACAAGCCGCCCCACCAGCAGCAGGAGCTCTGCCGTTTCGCGTGCCGACATGAGCAAAATAATAGCGTTTCGAAATCAAATTGACAATGGGGGCGTAGATGCAGATAATTGTGTTTCGAAAGTAGTTGAACGCGACAGTGACGACGGTGCCTACGATGCGGTTGATATCATGGCTTGGCTGGCGACCGCGGATCAGAGGGTGACGGCCGAATCCGGCATCGCCCGCTATCTTGAGGAAATCCGGCGGGTTCCGATGCTGGAACCGCAGGACGAATTCATGCTGGCCAAGCGCTGGCGCGAGCATGGCGACCATGAGGCGGCACACAAGCTCGTCAACAGTCATCTGCGCCTCGTCGCCAAGATCGCCATGGGCTATCGCGGCTACGGCCTG
>JBKOXY010000095.1:0-6975 GCA_046725125.1 Pseudomonadota bacterium
ATGGAGATATAGCCGGTGCAGCGGCAGAGATTGCCCGAGAGCACCTCGCGCACCCGCGCGGCGTCGCAATCAGGCTCCTCGCTCAAGAGCGCGTGCGCGGTCGTGATCATGCCGGGCGTGCAGAAGCCGCATTGCAGCGCATGATGCTTGCGAAAGGCCTTTTGCAGCGGCGTAAGGTCGGCATCGTTGGAGAGCCCTTCGACGGTCACGATCTGCGCGCCCTCGGCCTGCACCGCGAGCATCAGGCAGGAGCGCACGGCCGCGCCATCGACGATGACGGTGCACGCGCCGCACACGCCGTGCTCGCAGCCCACATGGGTCCCGGTCAGCCGCAGATGATGGCGCAGGCAATCCGCCAGCGTCAGCCGCGGCTCGACTTCGACTTCGACCTCTTGCCCGTTGACGCGAAATCGCACCGACATGGGGAACCGGCGGAATGAAGCTTAAGCTGCCGCGCGCTGGAGCGCGCGCTCGACCAGCGTTCCGACGAGGGCGCGGCGGTAGGCGGCGCTGGCATGAATATCGTCCTGCGGATCGACCGCGGCGGAGGCGGCAGCCTCGGCTTTGGCGATGATCGCCGCGTCGATGGCCCGTCCGTTGAGGACGTCTTCCACCGCGGGGAGACGCAGCGGCCGGTCGGCAACGCCGATGACGCCGACATGGGCGTTGCGCGCCTTGCCGTGCTCGTCCTGGTCGTAGAAAACCGCGGCCGCCGCCATGGCGAAGTCGCCGCGACGCCGCGCGAATTCCTCAAATCCCCAGCGCCGGCCCGCCGGCCAGGCCGGCAGGCGGATTTCGACGATGATCTCGTCCGGCGTCAGCGCGGTCGTCAGCGCCCCCTGGAAGAAGTCGGCGGCTTGGATCACGTGCGCGCCGGACTTCCCCACCACGGCGATCTCGGCGTCGCAGGTTATTGCGATCCCCGGCATTTCGGCGGCCGGATCGGCATGGGCGAGGCTGCCGCCCACCGTGCCGCGATTGCGGACCTGATAATGCGCGACATGCGCGATCGCGGCCTTGAGCAGCGGATGCGCCGTATCGAGCCGTTCGTCGTCTTCGATGTCGCGCCAGCGCACCATGGCGCCCAGCGTCACGCCTTTCTCCGAAATCCTGATCCCGCGCAGATCGGGAAGCTTGCGAAGGTCGACGAGCAGCGTGGGCTGGGCAAGGCGGAACGCCAGCATCGGCACGAGGCTTTGGCCGCCCGCGATCGCCTTGGCGTCGCCGTCACGCGCGGCCAACAGTTGAACGGCTTCGGGGAGCGTCGTCGGGCATGCATAGTCGAAGGGCGGCAATTTCATGACCCGGTCGCATCCTTCGCACGGCACGCAACGACGCGAGTGGTACCTATCATCGGAGCGACGGATGGGTCAACGTGACCGAGGGGCGCCGCGAACCCCGCTCACGCCGCCCGCGTTGATGGTGTAGGTTCGGCCATCGTCGATTGTCGTCAGCCGTCATCGAGTATCGTCGAAATGCCGATGTTTTCGCGGGTTTCAGCGCGCCATGCCACGTAAGTTTGCCTGGGCCTCATTGCCGGACAGCGAGCTTCTCAAGCTGCGCCTCAAGGACCTCAAGGTCACCATCGCAGGCACTTGGCTCGAGCGGTGCCTGGAGGACCTCTATGACGAGCTCGCCGAGCGGGGGCTTCGGATTAGGCCGCACGCCTGGATGTCGAACGAATGGTTCAGCCCCGATGACACGCCCGGCATTGCGATCCCGTTCTATCTGGCCCACCCCCGCCTGATGCGGCTCGAGCGCAAGATGATCATCGACGTCGAAGGAGGGACGGTGGCGGAGTGCATGCGCATTCTCCGTCACGAAGCCGGTCACGTGGTGCAAGTGTCGTATCAGTTGCAGCGCCGGCGCCGGTGGCAGGAACTTTTCGGCGCGTCGTCAACCCGCTACCCGAGATACTATCGGCCGAACCCGGCCAGCCGGCGCTACGTCTATCATCTCCCGCTGTGGTACGCGCAGAGCCACCCGGACGAGGATTTCGCCGAGACCTTCGCGGTGTGGCTGACGCCCCGCTCGAACTGGCGCAAGCGCTACGCCGGGTGGCCGGCGCTGAAGAAGCTGCAATATGTCGACGAGCTGATGGCCGAGATCGCCGCGCAGAAGCCGGTGGTCACGCGCCGACTGCGGGTCGAACCGCTGAGCCGGCTCACCCAGACGCTCGCCGAGCACTACGAAAAGAAACGGGCCTACTACGCGATCGATTATCCCAAGATCTACGACCGGGATCTTCGCCGCATCTTCTCCGCCGATCCGAAGCATCGGCGCTCGCCGGCAGCGTCCGGGTTTTTGCGGCGCAACCGTGCCAAGATCCGGCAAATCGTTTCGAAGTGGACAGGCGAGTATCAGCTGACGCTGGACGCCGTTTTCGATGATATGATCGGCCGCTGCCGCGAGCTGAAGCTTCGCGCGGTTGGTTCCGAGCGACAGCTGAGGATGGAATTCATCGTGTTGTTGACGGCGAAGACGGCGCACTCGCTTTACAGTCCGTCGCGACGACAGTGGCTGGCATTATGAAGTGCCTTCGCGTTCTGGTGCTCGTGCATCCGGAACTGGTGCCGCCGGATTCGCTCAAGGGGCACAGCGAGCAGGAAATAAATGAATGGAAGACCGAATACGACGTCGTGAGCACGCTGCGCGCCAGCGGCCACGAGGTACGCCCGCTCGGCGTGGAGAACGAGCTCAAGCCGATCCGCGACGAAATCGAGAGCTGGAAGCCGGACGTGGCTTTCAATCTGCTCGAGCAGTTCCACGGCGAAGCCGTCTACGATCAGAACGTCGCGAGCTATCTCGAGCTGCTGCGGATGCCCTATACCGGCTGCAATCCGCGCGGGCTCGTGCTCTCTCGCGGCAAGGACCTGTCCAAGAAGCTTCTGATCTATCACCGCATCCCGTTGCCGGCCTTTGCCGTGTTCCCGCTGCGGCGCAAGATTCGCCGTCCGCCGCGCCTTACCTTCCCACTCATCGTCAAAAGCCTCAACGAGGACGCCTCCTGGGGCATCTCGCAGGCGTCGGTGGTCGACAGCGATGACAAGCTTGCCGAGCGCGTGAGCTTCATTCACGACAGCATCGGCACGCCGGCCATTGCCGAGCAATATATCGAAGGCCGCGAGCTCTACGTCGGCGTGCTCGGCAACGAGCGGCTTCGCGTCTTCCCGATCTGGGAGCTCGAGTTCGGCAGCATGCCGCAAGGCGCGCGGCTCATCGCCACCGAAAAGGTCAAGCACGATCTCGAATACCAGCAACGCCACGACATCATCGTCGGCCCGGCCAAGGACCTTTCGCCGCAACTCGTCGAGTCGATCAAGCGAGCCGCCAAGCGCATCTATCGCACGCTCGACCTCGACGGCTACGCCCGCATCGATTTCCGCCTCTCTGCCGACGGCATTCCCTATTACATCGAAGCCAATCCCAACGCCGAGATTGCCCGCAACGAAGAGTTTGCCTCGGCGGCCAAGCACGACGGGCTCGAATATCCCGAGCTGATCCAGCGCATCTTGGCGCTGGGCATCAGCCGGGCAGGGGCGGTGGGAATCGAACTCTGAGCAGAAGGCCGCTTCTAGGCCCTTCCAAGCGAATCAACGCGCGCCCATGCGTTGGTGGATAAGCTCCCACACCCGTGGCGGCGACAGCGGGAGCTCGCGCGGCTCGACCCCGAGCGAGCCGAGCGCGGCGGCAACCGCGTTGGCGATGACGCCGCCGACCGGAATGATGCCGCCCTCGCCCGCGCCCTTGGCGCCGAGCGGATTGTTGGGCGAGGGTTTTTCTTCGAGCGCGATCGCCCGGATGTGCGGAAAGTCGCTCGCGGTCGGCAGGAGATAGTCGGCGAGCGAGCCCGTGAGCAATTGTCCGTCTTCATCGTAGACGAAATGCTCCAGGAACGCGCCGCCGAGACCTTGCACGATGGCGCCCACGACCTGCCCGTGCAAGGTCAGCGGGTTGATGATGCGCCCGGCGTCCTCGACCGCGACATAGTCGAGGAGTTCCACGTGGCCGGTCTTGGGATCGACGGCAACGTGGGCGGCGTGCGCGCCGTAGCTGTAGGTTCGCTTGTTGCTGGCATAGGAGGCTTCCGCCGAAGTTCCGGCAAAGGCGGCAAGCGGAAGCGCTTGCCGGTCGGGACCGAGTACGATCCCGGCGTCGATCTTGACGTCGTTTGCGGGGCAGCCCCATCGCTCGGCCGCCGCCGCACGAACGGCGTCGCGCAGCTTTGCCGCCGCCGCCACGATGGCGTTGCCGCCCATCACCACCGCGCGCGAGCTGTAGGAGCCGTAGCCGTCGATCACGTGATCGGTCGAGCCGTGGAACACGTGCTTGATGTCGTCCATGGGCAGTTCCAGCGCGTCCGCCGCGATCTGTGCGCAGACCGTTTCGAGGCCCTGGCCGATGGATGAGGAACCTACATAGACCGAGACCTTGCCTTGCGATTCGAGCACGAGGCGCGCGCTCTCCTTGGGGCCGGACGCGCCGCCCTCGAGGTAGCAGCCGATGGCGGTGCCGTGGTAGCGCCCGTCGATCAGCTTGCCCTGCATCGGCGCCTTCGCGCTCCAATCGATTTCCTCAAGGCAGCGCGCAAGCGTGATCCCATAGTCGCCGCTATCGGTTTCGGTCTCGATCGCGAGCGGTTCGACGGTGGCGAGCCGGTACGGCATCTCGGCCTCCGCCAGCAGATTGCGCCTGCGGAATTCGACCCGATCGAGGCCGAGTTCGGCGGCCGCGATGTCGAACAGCCGCTCGCGAAAGAAGTCGGCTTCGTAGCGCCCCGGTCCGCGATAGGTTCCCGCTGGCGTCTTGTTGGTCATCATCAGCGAGACGTCGATGCGCACATGGGGGATGCGATAGGGACCGGTGAGCACCTGCGCGAGGTTGCGCGCGGCGGTCGGGCCGTTGGTGCGGATGTAGGCGCCCTGGTCGGTCCACGCGCGACCGCGCAGCGCCCGGATCGTGCCATCCGTGTCGCAGGCGATCTCGAGCTCGCATTCGGCATTGCGGGCATGATTGGTGGCGGTGAGGTGCTCGCGCCGATCCTCGATCCATTTGACCGGCCGGCCGGTGAGGCGCGCCGCGAACGGGATGAGAAAATCTTCCGGGTAGAATTCACCGCGCGCGCCGAAGCCCCCGCCGACGTCGTTTTCCACCATTCGGATCGCACTCTCGGGCAGCTCCATCTGCTTCGCCAATATGCGCCGGTTGAGGAAGGCGACCTTGGCCGCGCCGAACACCGTGAGCCGGCCGGGCGCGCCGTCCCACTCCGCCAGCAGCCCGCGCGGCTCCATCGGAACCGCGCCGTGGCGCTGGACCGCGAATGTCTCGCGGCGCACGTAAGCCGCGTTCTTGAAAGCGCCATCCGCGTCGCCGCGCACGCCGGTGAGCGTGAGCGCGCGATTGGTGCGCGCGGCTTCGAACAACAGGACGTCGTCGGCTCCGGCGGCCGCGCTGGTGACGACCGCGGGCAATGGCTCGATAACGAGCGCGATGGCATCGAGCGCGTCCTCGGCGGCGGCGGCACTTTCGGCCAACACGACCGCGACGGGTTCGCCGACGTAGCGGACCTTGTCGTGGGCGATGACGGGTTGCTCGAACGGCTTGAACGCGGGCGAGGAGTCCTGCCGCAACGGAATGGTCGGGATTGCGGCGCCGATCTCCGCCGCCGTGATGACGGCGTGCACGCCCGGCCGTGCGCGGGCGACAGCGGTATCGATCGAACGGATGCGGCCGTGTGCCATCGAACTGCGCAGGATCACGGCGTGCAGGAGATTTTCCCGCGCGAGGTCGTCGACGAACTGGCCACGGCCGCGCAGCAGGCGAAGATCCTCGACCCGTTCGATCGCGCTCCCGATGAAGGCGTTGGTGGTGCGCTTCCGGTCCATGTCAGATGACGATTGTCGCTCGTTCGTTGAGCAGCGCCCGCGCGACGCTGAAGGCCGCCAGGGCGGAGGTCTTGGGGTTCGTGCGCGACGGCTTGCCCCGCAGCTCAATCGCGAAACGTCCGGCCGCGCCCTCGGCCTCGATCTCGTGGACATTGCCTCCCGCGTCGGGATCGGCGACGAGCTCCACCTCGGTAGCGTCGAATCCCAATCCGGCCAGCGCCACCGCGGCGGCGACGTTGGCGTTCTGCGGATAGAGCAACGCGGCTTCCCCGGCCGTACCCTTGTACAGCACGGTTCGCTCCGCGAGCTTACCGAGATCGACCAGACGCTCCGCCGGCGAGCCGCGCCAGGCCAACGGCGGTTTGCGCGAGCGGTAACGCACCGAGGTCAAGCCGGCGAAGCGCATGGCCGCGATGGCATCGATGCCTCCGACCGCGCCCGCCGGCAACAACATGCGGCTGTTGCCCTCGCGCGCGGCCGATTTGAGCCGAGCCAACAGCGTCGCATCGGCGAGCGCGCCAACGGAAATCAGCAGGCAGTCGATCCCGCGGCGCAGCACGGCGTCGGCATGCTCGGCGACCGCCGCCTGGCCCGCAACTTCGGCAACGAGCGCCGGTTTGCGCGCGATGAGATCGTCGAGCGTTTCGACGATGTCGACCCCGCAGAGTTTCGTCCGTGCCGCGTCGCCGCGACCGGGTCGGGCGAGCGCGCCGACGATGCGCACGCCATCTGCCGTGTCGGCGCCGCGCAGCGCGGCGACCACGTCCTGCGCCATGCCGCCGCAGCCGATGAGGCCGATTGTGGTCATATGGCGATCACTGCGGATTGAGGCGCATGCCCGTGAACTTCCATTGCGACAGCTCCTCCATGGCGTAGCGCACGCCTTCGCGCCCGAAGCCGCTCGCGCCGACGCCACCGAAGGGATAGGTGTCGAGCCGGAAGCGGCTGGCATCGTTGATCCAGAGCGAGCCGACCCTGAGCTTGCGCGAAACCTTGAAAGCGGTTTCGAGGCTCGTGGTGAAGCAAGCGCCCTGCAACCCGAATTCGGACGAGTTCGCGAGCTCGAGCGCGGCGTCGACATCGGCGACGC